>CAMKLO010000010.1 GCA_946413655.1 uncultured Fibrobacter sp.
CAGCCATGTCAGTGACCTTGCCGACCTTGAACGCTTCGACCCACGGTTCCTTGAGGTCATCGGATTTCAAAAGTTTCTAGTCTTTCATGGCTTCAAAGTTACAAGCAGAAAACCGAAAGAGGAGATGACAGAGTCATGTCCTATGTCACGGTTCATCAAGTAAGTTTGTTGCGAGGCACTATATGGACAAGAATTTTTGGATTGAAGCTTTCAAGCAGTTTGGCATTAGCGTCGTGTTCGCTGTCATGCTGGCCATCTTTTACACTAACGAAAACGCCAAGTGGGAAAAGAACGCCGCCAATGACCAGGTACGCTGGGAAGCCGTGTTAAAACAGTACAGCGACGACCAGAAACGTGCACTTGAAACGATACGTGCCTGCTGTGCCGAAAACCACGCACCTTCCGGGAGAATGCAATGAGCAAAGCTGAACTCAAGCCCCGCGCAAAGGAACTCTACACCATCCACCAAATGAGCCTGGCAGACATCAGCCGGGCTATTAACGTTTCTACCCGCACGCTACAGACCTGGAAATCCGAAGACCATTGGGATGAAGCCCGTGTCGCCATAAGCGGTGGCGAAAAGAACTTCCACGCACAGCTTTTCGAACTGGGCGAAGTAATGGCTCGCAAAATCAAGCAAGACGAGCTTGACGGCGTTAAAGTTGCTCCAGAGCGTTACACTGCTTTGCAACGCATCATCGACACGGCAGAACATGCCCGCAAGTACGAATCAGTAGCCCCGAAGGCTAACAAGTCCGAACTTTCCCCGGAAGAAAAACAGAAAGCCGCTCTCGCCAAAATGAAGGAAGCTCTTGGACTATGCCCGACCAAAGCCTAATCGACTACTTTTTTCCGTACCAAAAGAGGTACTTGCTCGACAAGAGCAAGGTTAAAATCCTCGAAAAGTCCCGCCGTATCGGTGGAACTTACGTGCAGAGCTTCGAAGACGTGCAGGACTGCATCGAACAGCCCGGACTGAAGATATTCTTCAGCTCGGCAGACATGACCGCCGCCGCAGAATACATGGATTACATAGCCGGTTGGGTTGCGAAGCTGAACACGATTGCAAAGGCGCTGGCGGAAATCAACTGCGAGGACATTTCCGAATGTGAGTTTGCTGACGAAGACAAAGGCGTAAAGTCCAAAGTAATCGAGTTCAACAACGGTTCAAAGATTTACGCGCTATCCAGCAACCCCAAGGCGTTCCGATCAAAAGGCGGTAAAATCGTTTGGGACGAAGCCGCACACCACAAGGATGACCGCAAGATGTGGGCGGCCGCGAAGCCCGCCGCCATGTGGGGTTACTCAATCCGCATACTCTCTACGCACAACGGCGTCAACTCGCTTTTCTACCTGATCATCGACAAGTGCAAAAAAGGCGAACTCGATTACAGCGTGCACACCGTTCCTATCCAGCTCGCAGTGGAAGAAGGCCTCGCCGACCGTATCTGTGGGCGAAAGCTCTCCAGGAAAGAACGCGAAGCGTGGCTGGAAAACGAACACAAGGGATGCCTCACCGAAGCCATCTGGCAAGAGGAATACTGCTGCAACCCGCAGGATGAATCCAAGGCCATGATCAGCTACGACCTCATCCACAGCTGCGAGCGTCAGGGCGTTCTCGGGCTCGAAAAGGCCAAAGGCCCGCTCTACCTGGGTTGCGACGTAGCCCGCCACCGTCACCTTTACGTCATTTACGTTTTTGAAGACATTGGCGACCGCCTGATTTGTCGCGCAGTAGAGGCCTATCAGAACAAGAAGTGGAGCTATTTGGAACAGAAACTTTACAAGTTCCTAAAACTACCGAACCTCATCCGCGGCTGTATTGACCGTACCGGATGCGGCGACCAGTTCACAGAACGGGCCCAGGACAAGTTCGGCACGGTCAAGGTAGAGGGCGTTCTTTTCTCGAATACGGTAAAAGCCGACCTCGCCATCAACCTTTTGCAGGCTTTTGAAGACCAGAAGCTCATCATCGAGAAGTGCCCGAAGTTCCCGGGCATTGACACCAAAATCGAGGACGAGCAGGCCGAAAGCATCCACGCCGTCCGTAAGATTGTCACCTCTGCAGGGAACGTCCGCTACGATGCCGCAAGCACCGAGCAGGGCCACGGTGACTTCTTCTGGGGCGCGGCTTTGGCATACCACGCCAAATCGGCGAACGCGGCGGGTCCGATATTCGTTCAGACAGCCAATCCATTCAAGGGGCAAAACGTGAATTTTGACGGGTTTTAAAAATTGCACAGAAAGGCCCTTTTAAGCCTGTTTTCGTTTTACCCTAGTAAACGGACTACAAACTTTAAAAAATCATTTTTCAACGAATTTGAACGGCGATTCAAAAGGATTAGAAAACTACCGAGGATTGCATGAGCAAAAAGAACAAAAAACAACAGAACGATACCCAAAGCAAGCGTAATTTGCAGCTTGCAAAGGAAGTCGCCACCCGGAATGTCGCCGAGTATATCACCGGGCTAGACTACCTGCCGAATCCGGATACAATCCTCCAGAAGAACGGCGGGAACATCAAGGTTTACCGCGAAATGGTGGATGCACACCTCGATGCCGTCAAAAACAAGAGGTTCGCGTCCATCACGAGCCGTGCATGGACAATCGACGGCAGCAAGGGCGACGCCAAGAAAGCGCAATTCATCGAAGAATACCTTTGGAACATTGACCTCCGCAACACGATTTCGCAGATGCTCGAAGCTATCGGCTTCGGTTTCGCCGTGCACGAGATTGTTTGGAATGCCGTGCAGACCGAAATCGGAGTCCTTATTTTGCCCACGGCCATTAAGGACCGTAAACAGGAATGGTTCAAGTTCGGCAACGACGGCGAACTCCTGTTGCAAAAAAAGGACAGCACCCGCGAACAAATGCCCGACCGAAAGTTCCTTGTGACTCGCAACAGACCGACAGTGACGAACCCCTACGGCAACGCGGTATATTCCCGTTGCTTCTGGCCTCTCGCATTCAAGAAAGGCGGTCTCAAGTTCTGGATGCTCTTTGTCGAAAAGTACGGTATGCCCAAGGCTATCGGCAAGGTGCCGCCCACCGCGACCGAAAAAGAACAGCAGGACTTCCTCAAAATGCTCGTGGGCCTTGTCCGCGATGCAGTCGCAGTCATCCCGCAGACCGGCTCTGTAGAACTCCTGGAAACCCGCCTGAGCGGCACGAACCCGCACTCCGAAATCATCGCATGGGCCGACAAGGCCATGTCCAAGGCGTGGCTCGGCGAAACGCTCACCACCGAACAGACAAGTTCGGGCGGCACTCAGGCAATGGCTACCGTGCACAACGATGTCCGCGCAGACCTAGCCCTTGACGATGCCGCAATGGTAGAATCCAGCATCAACCAGCTCATCCGCTGGATCTACGAAATCAACTGGCCGAACGAAAAAGAAATTCCCTGGATGAACATCATCCTCCCGGAAGACTTGCAAGAAGCCCGCCTCGAACGTGACGTGAAGCTTACACAGCTCGGAGTCAAATTCAACGCCCAGTACATCACCGATGTTTACGGTATCGACGAAAAGTATTTCGAGATGACCGAAGTCCAGCAAGGGGCAATGTTCGCGGAAGGTCCCGAAAAGAAGCCGAAAGTTCGCAATGCAGGTCTCGAACTCCGCAAGCAAGTGAACGCGTTCACCGAACACCTTGCAGACGAATGCGAAAAGGTGGATTTCCTCGCACCCATCCGCGAACTCGTAGAGAACGCAAAGAGCCTCGAAGAGGTCCGCGACAAGCTTGGCGGTTGCTATGGCGAAATGCCCATGGAAAAGATTGAAGACGAAATGGAACAGGCTTTCATAGCCGCAGACCTCGCAGGGCGTTTCACGCTTTTAAGAAAAGCAGGCATAATCGATGGCTAAGGAACTCGGTTTCAAGCAAGGGGCGTACAAGGAAGCGGTTGACTATTTCAAGCAGAAAATCAACCTTCCTACAAAACGCTGGAACGACCTCAAGGGCGCAATGCACACGAGGGCTTTCACCATTGCCGGTGCAATGCGTGCCGACATCTTGCTCGATTTCCGCAATGCTGTTGACAAAGCCATCGAGAAGGGCGAATCCCTGCAAGACTTCCGCAACCGTTTCTATCAAATCGCAAGCAAGTGGCGTGAATCAGACCCAAGCTTTGACGAAAAGATGAAAAAGCCCAAATACGGTGCATGGCGTTCGAAAGTCATTTACCAGACGAACATGCTCACTGCAGCGGCTGCAGCCCAGGAACGGCAAGCCAGGGAAATGCCCGAAGTGTTCACCCATGCAAAGTACGTGTGCATGATGCTCCCCGGAAGCCGCGAAGAACACAAGGCATGGAACGGCACGGTGCTCCCTGTAACCGACCCTTGGTGGGAAAAGCACAGCCCGCCCAACGGCTTCGGCTGTATGTGCTATAAGGATTTCATCAGCAAGTACGAAATGAAAGCAGGGCTTGAAAAGGAAACGAAAGCCCCGACCCCGGCAAACGACACTAGCAACATTGGCGAAAATTGGGACTACAGCATAGGTGATGCCGACGCCGAGAATCAGCGACTCAAGGAACAGCTCGAAGAGAAAGAAGAAAAGCTACTCAAGGAATACCCGGAAACGAGAAAGAACGCTCATAAATCTACTAACACCATTGACGAGGAAATCGAAAAAGGGGGTTCAAAAAACAACGACAACGAAGAATTCATTCTCAATCTAAGCAAAATAAAAACGATAAAGGCGAAACCGCTGAGCGAAAAGGAACTCCAGGCAGAACGCATCGAAAGAGAAAAGAACTTTGGAGAACTTATCCAGAAGGCAAAAAAGAAAGGTATCAAGTACATCGAGGCCAAGCCACTAAAAAAGCCGCTTACTGAGCAACAAATCGTTAAAAAAATTGGCGGCATTGATAATGTCGGTGGAGCTTGTTCCTCGCAGGCATTAGCGTATATCGCTAATAGATTTGGATTTGACGTCAAGGATTACAGAGGCGAGGATAGCCTTGATTTTTTCAGTAAAGACAGTACCATCAATAGGCTTACCAAATCAGGAGGCTTTGTTGCGATGGAGTGTGGCATGAAAAATACAGAAACTTTGTTTAGGCATATAGAACAAGGAAAGGAATATTACTTCAAATGCGGCGTACATGCTGTTATAGTCCGTAAAAAAGAAAATGTATTCGAATGTCTTGAACTACAAGATTCACCAAGGCAGAATGGGTTTAAACCGCTAACAATTGAAGAACTTAAGGACAGATTTGAAGCAACATCAAAAATTAAAGATAAGGAGTATAATTACATAATTGACATCGAAAAAATGAAAGACTCCCCAAAATTTAGGGAGCTTCTAGGATATTTCAACACTCAAGAAAAGAAATAAACCACAGTTAGTCTTTATTAAAGAAGTTTGCCCAATAAGGATTTTCTTTATCAAATAAGGATTTTTCTTCTTTTGAAAAATTTTTAGGGTAGTCTCCAAAAAGGAATAAAATTTTTTTCTTATCAAACGAAACAGCTTGATGACCGCAAAGACCCACATAACGAACATGCCAGATTTTATCACCTTCATGTTTCTTGTAAAACTCAATCTTTCTTGTTTCTTTGTCAACCGTAATCATGATTAACCTCTTTTAGGACAATATACCACTTTTTCAAAGGAAATGCAACCCCATGGCAGATTTCATCAACGCAACCATAGAACGTCATGAGTTCGACACGCTTCTCGAAATCATGAAAGACCGAGCCGTCCACCTGAAACCCATCATGGCCGTAACGGGCAACATGGTTGTAAAAAGCGTTCGCCAGAACTTTCGCGACGGCGGCAGACCCGAAAAGTGGACAAAGTCAAAGAAACCCAAGGGCACGACCCTGGTTGGCACCGGGGCACTCATGAGGAGTATTCATTACAAGCTGGACAGCGACGGTAACGCAGTAACCATCATGACCGGGCCGCAAAAATACGCCGCAATACTCCACTTCGGCGGCACGACCGCACCGCACGAAATCAAGGCAAGGAACTTCAAAGCATTGGGCTTTATGCGAGGTGGCGAAAAAGTCCATTATCGAAAAGTCAACCACCCCGGCTCAAACATCCCGGCACGCCCCTACATGCTCCTGCAAGACGAAGACATTGAAAACATCAAAAAGGTAATGCTCGAATACCTAAAGGACCCCATCAAATGACCAAACCCACACCCAAACAAACCGCAAAAAAACAGACCTACTACAACGAAATGCCCGTGGAGACAATCAAGATCATTCACGCAATCGTTGACCGCCCACAAATCCCACGCAAGGCCGCCTACGATATCGGCAATGCAGTGAAGTATCAATGCCGCGCAGGCCTCAAGCCCGACAACAATTGGGAAGACGATATCCGCAAAGCGGAAAACTACCTGCACCACGCACGAACCGGCGAATGGATAAAGGAATGAATTTAGAACAGAGACATCTGTCCGTTGTCACGCTTCTTTGGCACAAAGTTAAGGTAGCGGTAAATCGTGCGTTCGCTAACGCCCGTCTCGAAAGCAAGCTGGTGGACAGTCTTTTCGCAGTTGTCAGCCATGTAGCGGCGCACGGCGTTCGGAGTCATCCGGGATGGGCAGGCTACATGGTTGCCCGCAAAGCGTTTCCAGATTCTCTTGGCGACATCGAGACCGAGGGTCTTTGCAACCCACTTTAAATCCTCGTTCGGCAAGTCATCAAATGTAAGGGAATCCCAGACGCTCATCTGTAATTCAAATATAACTAAAAACGCACGAAATTACAACAATCCAAACAAAGGAAGTAAATTATGAAAAATTTTATCAAGAAAAGATGGAAGTATATCGTCGCCGTAATAGATCTTGTTTACAATGCTGCTCTTGGTTTGCCGCTTTATTTACTTACGTTTCCTTGCTTAACACAGCATTTCTGGTCGCCTATTTTTTTCGGTTTTTTGTATCCGGCCTATTTTTGGGGGCTGTATAAAATCGACCGCTACGCACTGGATCTTCTCCACGATTAATCTTATTAAACTCGCTCAGTTTCTGCTTAATCTTGGAGTCAATTTTGTTTATGTATTCTATAGCCTCGCGTCTATTATCGTCGCTCAGAGCCTGTTCAGTAATGGATGAACTAAAGCGAGATATTTCTTCTCCAACCCACAAAGCAAGCTGGTCATACCCTTTGCAAAATCCCATTTTTTCAAAATTGTTTTCTATTTCTGGGAGAACCGACGAAACCGCAAACGCAAGAAGTTCGTCATCAGCAGCAGACCCGATTTTATTTAACAAAGAGCATAAGCCATTAAGAGCACTCACCGGGTTTCCTACACGCACTAAAAACGCGTACTGGCTAAACACCTTTGTCTTCAACATCTTGCTGGTTTCATTTTTGATTGAATCCAGTTTCGTCTGTTGTTCCTTTACCGCGTTTTCAAAATTCTGTTTTGTCTTTGCGGCGATTTCTTTAGCCGCATCTTGTGCAACCTTTGAAGATGTTGCGTCAAATTCGTTTTTCAGTTTTCGCGAATCAGAGTTTGTTTTGTGCGTTGAATATACAGTAAATACAAACGCGGCTATCGCCACCGATACGCTTACAACAGCCAAAAGACTGTTAAACGAATCTGCATAAAACTGCTGGGCGTCATGAAGAATTTGGACAGAGTAATTCGAGTCAAGCATCACCTTCACGGTGTCGAAGGTTCTGACAGTATCGAACGAAACGGTGTGCACCGTATCGTAGACAACGGTGCGGAGGGTGTCATAGACGGTTTGGCACATGCTGCTGGAAGACATTCAAAACCTCAGTTCAATCATGTTCCCGATTACGCGGTAGCTTGGGTGGGTGGGTCTTGCTTGGCGGCGGATTGGGCGGAGAGGCCGAGGGCGACGACGAGGTTGAAGAGCGTGGAGAGTTGCGTGGGCGTTGGCGTGGCCGTGCCGTCTTGCCAGGAGGAGAGCACGGCGGGGGCGACCCCTACGAGCTGGGCGAGCCTTTCAAGGGGTGTGTTGGATAGGGCTATCGCTCCCTTGATGTCAATAGGAATGTTTACTGCATTAAATAAACTTTGTTTATTCTCTAGATTTTCGTTTGCTAATTCTGGGCAAAAGTCTTCAAAAAATCCTACTTCTGCCAATTTTTCTCTAAAAGATGCTCCAAAATTACGTTTACCGCTAAGATATGCGTGCAACTGAGGAGGACTAATGCCCATAGCTTCAGCCATATTTTTTATCGTCGAAAACCGTTTTTTTGCAAAAGTTCGCAAATCTTCTGCAGAAAAATCAACTTTGTTTATTTTTACTATTGACATTTGACTAAACATTGTTTATCTTTCATTATGTAGTGGTAGTAACCACCACTACAACGCAAAGGTAAAAAAAGGATTTGCCCATGCCAACAATTAAAAATCTTACAGAGACAAAAATCTCATGGATAGCGGTCGCTAACGCGGTATCAGAAATCGCAGGAAAGCCCTACAGCCCGCACTACATAAGGGAAGTAGCCACAGGCTACCGCTCCAACAAGCAACTCACCCCCATCCTCCAAAACCTTGGAATCGTCAAAAAGGAAGTAGCATAATGATCAAGTCCATTTACGAAGAAGATAACGAAAACACCGCCCAAGGGGCAACCAAAACGGTTGACCCTTCGGACAAAGAAAACGGCGAAGAAAGCCTGCTCGAAACCGCCAACAAGCTCGACGAAGTTCTCGGAACGGACGGTTCCAACAACGAAGTCCTCTACGGTAAAAACGCCGCTTTCCCCGAAAGCCCGCTTGTCCCGGTCGAATATTCCAACTCCAGTGCAAAGTGCATCGTCAAGGAACAGGGCCTCGAAGAAGGCGAACTTGACCCTACAACGGCGACCGCCCTCAAGCTGCGTTACCGCATCTTCAACGACACGTCCATCCGCATGAGCATCGACACCGAAAAGAATGTGTGGTTCGTCGCAGACGATATTGTGAAGGTTCTCGGCTATACCAAAGACACGGCAGCGGTCATCAAGCGTCACTGCGGCAAGGTCTATGACAGCAAGGACCTCGACGGCACAAACGAGCTAGCCAAGAAACTCGTCATCGATACGAAGGGTGGCAAGCAGGCGATGATCGCCATCAGCGAACCGGACGTTTACCGACTCATCATGCGTTCCAACATGCCCGAAGCCCGCAACTTCGAACGCTGGGTGGTAGAAGACGTGCTCCCGTCCATCCGCAAGACGGGCAAGTATGCCGTCAAGCGCAAAATCGAGTTCAGCAACCCGGAAGACCAGGCGAAGTTCGAAGCCGCCAAGACGGAACTTTCGGGCCAGTGCGAACTGTTCCCGCGGATGGTTCCGAGCGTATCGCTCCCGGCAGACATCACCGACCGCCTGAACTCTGTCAAGAAACGCCTTTTCGAGCAGGGCCACACGTTCCCCAACAACAAGGAGTTCGTGAAGTTCCTCGTCAACAAGGCACTCGAAGATTTGGAGGGCTAGGCCCATGACGGAGCTCAAGAAATCACAGATGAGGCGCATCGTCGAGCTTGACACGCTCCGTCGCAACTTCAAGCCCGGCACCAGGGAATACCGCCTTGTCAGTGCCAAAATCCACCACGAGCGGACAAAGTTCCGCACCACCCCCAACCGCTAAGGAGAAACAACATGCATTACGAACTCAACCGCAAGACGCTCAAGATTCTCGCCAACGAGCCCACCCGCACGCTGCTCGAAAAACAGCTCATCGACCTCTGCCTGAGGCAATACGAAAGGCTCAGCCAGCGTGATAACGATAACAACGACCTCAAGCAGACGCTCATCCGTATCCAGAACGCCATCCTCAGCAATTGCCCGTGGATTGTCGAAAACACCCTCAAGGCAAAGGAACAGGGCCGGGCCAGCGGCCAGAACGCAGTCCACGTCGCCGTGGTGGGCATCGCCCCGGAAAACGTCAAGCAGTAAGGAGAACGACCATGAATACCACTCTTATTCATCGTTCCGCACGCCCCCGCGTCACCCTCGAATTTTCCGCCGTCCGCAAGTGCGAATGCTGCGGTGAACATCCCAACATGATTGTCAACGGTCATCATGTCTGCGGCAAGTGCCTCAAGGCAGGCCGTGTGCTCGACATGCTCTGGAAAGAACAAGTCGCACGCCAGTTCCGCTGCGAAGGCACGGTCGTTTTCTGCAACAACGACCTGCCCACTGAAGTGATGGACGCAATGACCGCAAGGGCACTCAACCGATAGGACGGACAGGGCATGGCAGATTACAACGCAAAAGGCTTGCAGGACAAGGACAACAACAACCTCAACTTCACGCCCACGAATTTCATGGACGCGCAGGGCAACTCCAAGTCCATCGAGGTGGAGTTCGGCAAGAAGCAGAACACGCTCTCGCTGGAAGCCGACAGCGCGGATATCGACGACAGCACGACGATCGTCAAGACGCTCGACGGAGCGAAGCTCAAGACCGCCCTCGCCGTCAAATTTTGGAACTACATCAAGGACAAAATATCCTCAGTCCTGGGCCTCACGGTGACTAATTATGGAGGCACGGCCAACACCGCCACCAATTACAACACTTCATCCGGAAACATCAAGACTACACTGGATGGAAAATCTAGCACTACACACACGCATTCGGTGTCCATCAACGGTAATACGAAGACCATAGCTGCTTCGGGCGGAACGGCGGTTGACCTCGGAACGTACAAGGTATTCAAGTATGCTAAGGTGTACGCAACGCAGACCTACGATGAGAATACCAATCGGTATATACTGCTGGCCTTCAAGGCAGTCACTTATACCAATAACTGGGAAGAATCTAGCACGTTCAAGCTGGTGGTGCATGACGGTCAGCTCCCGAAGGAGCTTGTGTTCCGCCTATGGCTCAACGGCACTATGAGTACCGGTGTCGTTCCAGCCGATCCGTCGGACCCGAAACTGTACCGGGTGTACTCCGAGAACTTCTCCGCGTCGGTGCTGGATATTCTTGACGTGCGGCTTTTTGTCGTCGAAAAAAGTGCCGGGTCAATAACCTTTACCATCGGGATATTCATAGACCGTTATTTCTTGCAGTCACGTTGGGTATCATATCAGATGTACCCGCTTTCCTACGGCACGCGCGACCGAGGCAACACAATCGACAACGGGCTGTCGAGCTGGACGTACACTGTCGGACAGGACGTATATAACGACCTTCATAACATATTCACGATCATGTTTGAGGTGTCCGAGTTGCCTATCAAAATGAATGTCGTGGACGCGTACGAGATAGAATACCTGACCGGACCTATTACGTCGCTAAACCCGCTAAAACTTCCGAGCAATATAATATGTCCGAACGGCTACGCGCCACACCCTGGTGGTAGTTATATAGCGCTTTCGCAATTTGTCAAAAACAAGACACATCGATTCGAGTTATGGCAGCCTATGTCCGAATCAGTATGGCTGTACAACAATCTAGGCGTAACCATTGTTTACCGTACGGTATCTTCTAGCGGTTACGTCGAATACGACGTTCTGCCACAGGAAGTAATCATTCTGAATAAGGGCGGGAATAGAGTGAAACCGACAAGCGCGTGGGCGACTCTTATTGGCACTAACTTGTATGTCACTTTCGGGTATTGATGATGCACGTTGTCGTAATCAACAAGGACCAGCAGGAGTTCGTAGCTCCGATGATGGCGGCGCTGTCGCCGGTTGAACCGCTGTTCGTATTCGACAGGTGCGAGCCCGTAGAAGGTTGTAAGTACCGTATCAATTCGTCAGGTATAGGTTTCCTTGCAGGTAAAATGCGCGACTTGGGAGCGGAAGGAATTGACGACGATATTCTCTTCCTCGACGGCGACAAGGTGCCGCAAGGCAACATAGTAGCGGACATTGAACGGTTGAAAAGTAAGTATGACTGCATCTGTTACGGCGTAGAAGCCCGATACGAGCACTCGGAACTGCGAGGCTTCATGCGGACTGATGGTGTGGACGGCATCGTTCCCTGGCAAAAAGATGGCAGGCCTTTTGCATACGGCTGCTATACATGCGGTATGTGGATTTGCCGCGAAGGCATCAGGAAGCTCCGCATGCTGAACGGCGGGCGCATATTCCACCCAGCGTTCGACGGGACCTGGGGAGACGAGGACAACTTCGTCGCCGACGAACTCCATTACAGCGGATACCGCATCGGATACTCTACGCACGTGCGGCTTGGCGGGCGGCTTAGTCCTTGCAACGATCCGATGAAGATGGAAGGTTTTGCGAGAAATTTCATCAAGCGAGTCCATTTGAGAAGAAACCTTCTTAATGCACCCGTATAGACAATGGCTGATTAAGAGAGATTTTTATGAAACCTATTTGGATATCCACAGAAAAGGCCGCAGAGCTTCTGGGCATTTCCGAGCGACACGTCCGCCGCCAGCTCCCTCTTTGGGAGTACGAATGGCAAGAGGAAAACGGACGCAAGGTCGTGAAGATAAACGTCCGCTCGCTCCCGAAAGAGGCATGCGACCGCTATATCGCAGGATGCCTGCCGGAACTTTCGAGCGTGACAAGACCCAAGGAAGACCTTGACCTTCTGAGCCGAGCCTACGACCGTTCTTGCGGGAGATCCAAGAAGAACTATGACAAATGGACGCTCATCTTGCTCAAGTGCGAAGGCATCACGGGCACGAAGGAGCTCGGGCGTTTCGTGGACGATTGGAACAAAGCGCATCCCGAAATGAAGACGAGCATCAAGAGCATCTACCGTCAGCGTGCAGCTGTCGATGACTGCGGCAAGATTGCCCTCATCAACCACCGCGAGACGATGAAATCCACCGTGAGTGACGCGATGTTCGAGGACTTCAAGACCGCGTACTTGACCGCGAACAAGATAAGCGTTTTCTCCTGCCGCATGATAGCTCTCGGCAAGGCGATGGAACGCGGCGAAGTCGCAGACGAAAGCGAGTTCCCAAGCGCATCCGCTTTTACCCGCAGGCTCAAGACCGAGTTCGCCCCCGATGTCATCTACTTTGCACGCGAAGGCAAAAAGAAGTTTTATGACAACAAGGGCTACCACCTCGACCGTGACTACTCCGACCTCAAGGCCGGTCAGGTATGGGTGGGCGATACCCGCACGTGGGACGTGTTCGTGAAAGTTCCGGGTCAAGAGAAACCCGCCACCTGCTACATCACGCTCTTCATGGACTTCAAGACCTATATGCCCATGGGCTGGTGCCTGCACCACGACGCACCGGGTACGGAAAACACGCTCAGGGCCATCCGCAACGGCATCGAACGCTACGGACTCCCTGAAGAACTCTATGTCGATAATGGCCGCGAATACCGCAACCGTGACTTCTCCGGACAAAGCCGTGGCAACAAGATTGTCGAGGACGAACAGTATGCGGAATCCTTGGCAAGCCGCCTCGGCATCAAGATGCACTTTGCCATTGTGCGCAACGCACGTGCAAAGATCATTGAACGCAACTTCCTGGTCATTAAAAACGGCTTTGACAGGCTGTTCAACAGCTTCAAGGGCGGCACGGTCGTGGAAAAGCCCGAACCGCTGAAAGGCGTGCTCAAGCGTGGCGACTTCCTCACTTGGGATGAGTTCTACGACCTCGCACAGGACTACATGACGAACGTTTTTCCGGGTCTTCCATGTCTCGGCAAGCACCACAACGGCATGACCCGCGCACAGCTCTGGAACGCAGAAATCGTGAAGCGTGAACCGATGCGCCGCGTATCGAAGGACACGCTCTCCATGCTGGTAAGCCGCACCGTCACGGGCCGCATCATGCACATGGGCTTCCATTACGCACAGATGGATACTTGGTACTGGGCAGAATGGATGCCGGTTTACAAGGGCCGCGAGGTTACTTTCAGATACGACCCCGAAGACATGCGCACAGCCTGGTGCTACGACTCCGACAAGAAGCTCATCGGCGAATGCTACCTGCAAAGCTCCGTGGGTGCGATGGTCAAGGATGACGACGCCGTGAGCAAGCAGCAGATTGCCGAAGGCGTTGCACGCAAGCGTCACGAAGAAAAGCTCCTCAAGGAAATCTGCCCGGAAATGACGAAGGAACAGGCGGCGGAATACATCGGTGCCATGCGCACCGCAGTAGGCCCGCAGGGCGTATTCATCCCGGAAGGACCGACTCATATCACCCGCCACGACAAGGACACCGCCCAGCTCAAGAGCGAGAAACTTGTCGGCAATGGCGAAATCATCAACCTGCTCGGAGACGATGACGACGGCGAAACCGCCGAACCCGAATCGCTCTGGGAAGAACTCGCGAGGCACGCATGATTGACATTGATTCCAAGAAGCTACTCAAGATTTTTAGGGCCGTGGCTGGGCCTGTAGCGACAAGAAACGTCGAGAAGGCCGTTGCCATCATCAGGAACGGCGGCAAGATGCCAGAAAAGGTTCCGCCTGACGAAATCCGCACTTACTTCCGGGTAAAGGCAAGGCTCAAGGAACACAGGCTCATCTAACGAATTTGCCGATGGGGGCAGCGGCACATGCCGCAACACTTCACACAACCGAAAACACCTCCCTTGTTACCGCTCCCGGAGGCTCCCACTTTCAACAACAACCCATAAGGATAGATATGGAACAGATTATCGAACAGCTCAACGACTACATGTCACGCACGGGAGCCTCGCAGACGAAAGTCGCAAAGGCCCTCGGCATAAGCCCCGCCACCCTCAGCTACTTCCTCAAGGGTAGCTACACGGGCGACATCGACTCCATCTGCGACAAGGCGAAGGACTTCCTTGCGACCGAAGCCGAACGTTCCAAGTTCAGGACTAACGATGGCATCGTTCAGACAAGCGCGTTCAAGACCATCCAGAAGTTTTGCAGCCTCGTTCTCGCTCACCAGATTTGCGGAATGCTCACAGGCGATGCGGGTTGTGGCAAGACAACCGCCCTCAAGGAATTTGCGAAGACTCACCCCTCCGTCATCCTCATCGAGGCGGACCACGGCTACACCGCGAAGGCTCTCTTTGGCGAACTCTGTGCGGAACTCAGCCTCGACGATCGTGGCAGCCTACACGACAACCTTGTCCGCATCGTCGCGAAGCTCAAGGACTCGGGCCGTCTCATCATCATTGATGAAGCCGAACACTTGCCTTACCGTGCACTCGAACTTATCCGTAGGGTGCACGACAAGGCGGGTGTGGGCATCGCACTTTGCGGCATGCCCCGCCTCGAAAAGAACGTGCAGGGCGACCGTAACCACTATGCACAGCTGAACAGCCGCATCAGTGCACCATGCAGGGCTAAGCTTCTCAAGGATGCGGATATCAAGGCCTACATCGATAGCCGATTCGAGAACTACGAGCCGAACGTCATTGAACAGTGCGCAAAGACTTGCCGCCGCAACTTCCGTCTGCTTTCGCACCTCGTGATGTGGAGTCGCGAACTCATGCGCAACAACCAACGGGACACTCTCGACAATGAAATCATCGAAAGCGCGTCACAGATGCTGGTGGTAGCCCAATGACACCCGCAGACCGCCGCACGCAGGACTTCAAGACCATCCACGGCCTTGCAAGGCTACTGGGGCTGAACGACGAAGCTTACCGCGACATGCTGAACGACCGCTACCACGTCCGAAGCTCCAAGGACCTGAACCCGCAGCAGCGTTTCCAGCTCATCAAGGAATTGCGGGTACAAGTCCACGGCAACGTGCAGAAGTTCAACGAACTCGGCAAGCGCAAGTTCAAGGCAAGCCCCAAGCAGCTGAGAGCGATTGAAGCGATGTGGGCGCAGGTCTCAAGGGCCTCGACAGCCCAAGACCGCCGCAAGGCCCTGAACACCTTCTGCAAGCGCCTGACTGGCGTCGAGGTCATCACCTGGATCTGCAAGGATGACGCGAAAATCCTCTTCAAGGCAATCCAGGCAATGGGAGCCAAGAGCCCCGAACAATTTAAACAACAAACCAAAAACAAGTAGGTAACTTATGGCACAGAAAGACAAACAAGGCAACTGGCTCGATTCCAAGGGCCGCCCCGTCCCGGAAGAATACATCCGTCCCGAAGACAAGAAAAGGGACAAGCTCGTCGAATCCATGATCAAGAAGGTGCAGAAGCTCTCCGACAAGCTCGCGAGCGAAAAGGCCGACATCGTGGGTTCTATCGAGAAGTACCTCAAGGAACTTGCGAAGGACAACAAGGTCCGCGAAGGCTGGAAGGGAAACATCCTCCTCTACAACTTCTCGCAGAACCTCTGCATCGAACGCCGCATCGACGAAACCATCAGTTTCGACGAACGCCTGCAGATGGTCAAGACCACCATCGACAAGTGGATCAACGACAAGCTCAAGGACACCGACCCGACGCTTTCCAAGGTCATCGCTCAGGCGTTCTCCGTTGACAAGCAGGGCCGCATCAATACGGCGATGCTCCTCAAGCTCAAGCGCATCGACATCCAGGACCACGAATGGAAAAAAGCCATGCAGCTCCTTGACGACTCCATCTTCGTGAAGTCCTCCAAGATGGCACTCCGTTTCCGCTCCAAGAACACCGATGTTCCCGAAGGTGGCTGGAACGAAATCAGCCTGAACTTCAACGACATCCAAGTTGATGCAGAGGAAGTCAAGAATGCCGAACAGTAAAGAGACACTCGACTTCTTCCGCGACCAGCTCTCCCTCGAAGCTGACTTCACGCACGGTTACGCCGTGGTCATCAGGCAATCGGCAGGCAAGGAACTCATGCGTGGCGTAGGCGCAAGCCCACACGCGGCAATGAACGACCTGCTTGCAAAGTGGGAGAAGGGATGAGCAAACAACAAATCTTTCCGCTGGTCCTCATCATCCTTGACATTGCGGCGGCCATCGTTTACGGCATCGTAGATATGGACATCCGCAAGGTCATCTACTGGATAGCGGCGGCAGTGCTTACGATAACCGTCACGTTCTAGCCATTTTCGAGACGGCTATCACGGCGGGTTGCGGTTGGCCACGGTGCAAGTAGAGTGGCTTGCATCGGCGGGGTTCGAGCCCCCGCACTCGCCCGAATTTTACAAAGGAAAAAGCTGATGCAGCGCACTAACAAGCTCATTCTCGCATTTGCGGTACTCGCCGCACTTGAAGCAATCGGCTTCGCCATCGTCATCCACCAACTCAACAACTTCTAGCCATGAAATTCAAACGCATCCACATCAACATCGAACGCAGAATCTTTTTGCCGGACCGCACCATCGGCTGGATGAAGATTGCCCACGAATACCTCGACACCGACCTCAAGACATGGCGTTCGCGGGAATACGACCCGCAGGGCCATTTCGTCTGCTACACCATGGAACCCACAGTCCGCACGGGCCCGAAAGTTCCAGGAAAGACAGCAATTCCCGCAGGCACATACCAGTGCGTCATTACGCACTCCAAACGCTTCCAGAGGCCGCTTCCGCTTATTTTGAATGTACCCGGATTTGAAGGTGTTCGCATTCATGGAGGCAACCGCCCGGAGGAGACGCAAGGCTGCATCCTTGCCGCTTTCAAGCACGACGAAAAGTCGAACATCATCTATCAAAACGCCACGTCCAAGGTCATCGAGTACATGACCGAGGACTACAACGAAGCGACGCTCACCATCATCAACAAGAGATGATTTAAACGGTTCAAAGCTCAAAATCAAGGCCTGAAAGGGCCTTTTTTTAAAGGAGAAAAACATGATAAAACACCCAAAAAAGCGCACCGAAATGGGCAATTTCGAGACGCTAAAACACCGTATCAGGCAGGGATTCAAGAACAACTGCCTACATCTAGCCGTTTTCTTCGCAAACCTTTTCTCGTTCGGCATAATGATCGCCATCATCTTCAAACTCTTGTCAACACTGACAAGGATATCGTAAGGAGACTTCTAATGAATACAGTCCTCATACTGATGAGCATTCACCATGAATGGGCAAACCTCATTTACAGTAAGTACAAGACAATAGAACTCCGCAAAACCGCACCAAAGGAACGCGGACCGTTCGAAGTCTATCTCTATGACACTTCCTCCCATCATGTAACCGGCATAATGGAAGTTTCGCACGTCCAAGAAATACCGTACGTCACCGATGAACTTTGCTCTAGAGCCTGCCTTGATCGCGAAGCCGTTGAAGCGTACAAGAATCAGGGTAACGGCAAGCTTTACGCCTGGCACATCGACAGCGCCTCATTTTATGACAATGATTGGCTCACCGTCGCAGACGCCCTGAACGACCCGAAAGCGACACGCCCACCACAATCCTGGCAATACCGTAAGAGGTAACTATGGAACACATCTTGAAAGTCACTAAAAAGAAATTTGAACCGCTGTTGAATGGCGACTTGACATTCGTCATCCGCAGGGCTGACCGCCTGTATTCCGTCGGTGACCGCCTCGTTCTCTTCGAAATAGACGGTTCAACAGAAACAGGACGCTCGCTTATCGTCATCATCAAGTTCATAATGCACTCCGAGGACTCCGAAGGAATTAAGGACGATTACTGCGTTTTCAGCGTCAAACGCTCCGCAAAGAACTCCAGAACAAACGCAGGCAACCACCCGCAAAGCGAAGCCGAAGCCATAGAATACGCAGCCACAATCGGCAAGTCCGCAGACTGTGCAAAACGCTTCTACAACTACTACGCAATGACCGGCTGGAAGATGAAATCCGGCCTTCCGCTCTCCGACTGGCATGCAGCCCTCCGCAACTGGAAGGACTTCCAGGGCACGCAGAAGACCCCCGAACAGGCCGAAACCGACAGCCAGCTCGAACTATTGCTCCCGCTACTCCTCAAGAAAACTGCAAAAATCGCCAAAAAATACAAAAAGCTCGTTTTCAACGATCCGCACGTCGGTACAGTGCTCAATTTCTATGGATTTGACCGTCTGGAATACCCGTTCAACGCCTTCGAAGTCCATGAAATGGTCAAGCACTACGCCACTTCTAAACGTATGGGAACAGGCATTGAAAGCATGGATTCACCCGGAAATTACGGCAACGGCACACTCCAGGTGCCAACAATCGAACAGTTCTCGCAGATACTGCAAATGAAAAAGGCCAAATGCAACAATCCAAGCAAATAACACCAACCGCCAAAATTCTAGGGTCTCGGACAAAACCGAGGCTCTTTTTTTGTCTCACAAAATGCGACAAACTCAAAAAACATGTCCGCACGAAATGTCCGCACCCCATTTTTCAATAAAGATTCAAAACGCTCTAAACGGCTCAAAAACGCCAATTCAATAAAATAAAAATGTCTCACCACTCGTGAGACATTTTCGCATCGAAAGAACACATGGCGAAATTTGCGAAAAAACGGCAAAATTAAAAAACACACATTTATCGGGTAAAATGAGACAAGCAAACCCAATAAAATCAAGGCTTCCGGCTTGATTTCCTCTTTTTAATCTTGTCTCATTTCTTCCGCTTTGGCTTACGCTTATTGCATTATAAAACGTATCTGCAATTATAACTGTGTAAGCTATTCAAGACGTTTATAAAAAGGCGACCGAAGTCGCCTTTTCGTTTGCTAGTAGATATAGCTTGGAGTTTTCTTGGATTCGCCGGGGAGCAGTTGGCCAGGGCTAGTGCGTTCGGCATCACGCCCTTTGAAATTCGGATTGAACTTTTTGATGTCACGCGCTTTAACCTCCGCCTGGACATCAAGCAAATGACGCTCCCATTCCTGTATAGCGCCATCGAGTTCCACACGAGCATTCAGCATCAGTTCCTTGAGCTGCATGAGTTCTAACATGCGCTCGCGTTTCATAATCCAAAGTTCTTCTTCTTCGGGCATGCGTTCGATGTTGAACAATAAGTTCAAATATTTTTCTTCTGCTTCGCGATACGCTTTGTACGTATCTTCATAGACGAGGTTACGGTCATCGGCCATCGTCTGCTGCGAAGACACGTGGGTCGCACAGCCAAAAAAGCTACACGCAAAAGGAATAAGCAACAAAGATTTAAAACGCATGAGATTAAAGTACAAAAATGGAAAGAACGAAATTGAGGACCAGCCTCGCAGATTAACGGCTCAAAGCGATTATAAGTCGCAAGCCCTTATTCTGCGGCTTCGGGCACATCGCGCTTGATGTTGTAAAGTCTCTCGTACGAGACATGACTCGTAAACGTGACCGAGTCCTTCGTCTCAGGATGGACCATCGTATGCGTTCCAACCTTGACCTCACGTTCCTGACAAGGCACGCCAGTCTCAGGTTCAATCATGACTTCGAACTCGGTGCGGTACTCGCCCTTGTGACCAGCCGTATAGAGCTTAAACTTGTCCGGAACGATTTTGCTACCGACATGCTGTTCCCAGATGAAATACGGGAAGCTTTCTGTTTCTTGCAGATAAACCACGTAATCCAGACACTTGCGGTGGTCGCGGTTCGTAAAGCCCTTGGTCACGACGGAATCTATTTTGATAAGGGCAAAGTTCAACCGTCCCTGTTGCTTGAGAAGTTCTGTCACATTGCCTTTCACGGGAACGACACCCTTGAGCAAATGACTCATTTCCCAACGGTGTTTTTCCAAACGTTTGAGGTGGGGCTTGAAGTCGGGGTTCAGGAGTTGGGCGCGCCAACGGGTCGGCATCGGGATATGGGCAAGCAAAGTGTCATAGCCGTCATCAATTCCTGTGAGGCTAGTCACACTTCGGTCAACTGCGGAGAGATTTACCTCCTTGATGCGCCAAGCGAGTTCAGTCGGCATAAAATTCTTAAGGTATCCACGAGACTTGTCGATGACATAATTGCGCTTTACAAACGTCGTATCGCCTTTCATAGAGTAGTTCACATCAGCATACGTCGCCGTAATCGTTCCCATTTTTTCTTCGCCCTTCAAATCCAAAGTCGCATAATAACTTTCGGTATATAGTTCGAGCGTAACGGGGTCATTTAATTTATAGTCAACAGACACTTCAGATTCACCGCAAGCGCTAAGCATTGCGGCCACAAACATTCCACTCAAGAATTTTATTTTATTCATCAAGACAACCAATTATTCATTGACAATAGTCAATTGTTTTGCAGCAATCAATCCTTTTTCGGATGAAACTTCAACAACAACCGTTCCAGGAGCTTTAAGTTTCGTCATCTCGCGGGCCGTTGCATAGCCACCACGACGTGAACGAGCTTCTAGCGTGAATGCCTCCATTTTATCGGTAACACGGAAATCATGTTCCCATAGTTGTTCACCCTTACGGGCCAACGTTCCTTCATAGAACGCAAATTTCAGCGTGTTAAAATCAAAACCCGTTCCGTAACGCAACTGGATGATGAGTTCATCAGCCATCCTAAATACGCTACCCGTATCGGCAACATAACCCACAGCCGGATTCCATTCACGACCGCAAGCAATGACCGGATCAGGACTTGAACACCCTGCAAACAAAGCACCCATAGAGAGTGCAGCTAACATAGCGACTTTTTTTGTTTTTTTCATGGCATTGCCCTCTTTTTTCCCAACAGCAATTATTAAGTTAGCAAAAAAATTAGCGGTCAAGTACAAACATCATCTCAAAATGGGGCGTTTGAGGGTAAAAAGCGAACCCTTCGGCATGGGAAAGGGTGAATCCAGCCTCGGAAAACTTCGAAAAGTCGCGTGCAAGTGTCACCGGATCGCACGAAACGTAAATTAAACGTTTCACAGAGCTTTTGATGATGGCAACAAGTGCATCTTTGGGCAGTCCCGTACGCGGAGGATCGACGATAAGCGTCGCGGGAATATTGACCACATTTTCAAGCAGCCAATCTTCGGCCGGAGCGGATACGTTTTCAATTTCGATAGCGTATCGATTTATCATTCCTGCCCCAGCACGGGGACCGGGGTAAACTCCAGCGGGAATTTCCAATACATTGTGAGCCGTCGTCGAAGCAGACAAATTAACTTTCGCATGTTTAAGGCAGCCTTCTTCACGTTCGACGGTCGTAATCTTTTTAAACTTGTCCTGTAAAATGCACGCAAAAAAACCGACACCACTAAACAAGTCAATCAGCCAATCGTTAGTTGATTTTCCGCTGGCAAGCCCTTCATCAACAGCGTTGCGAACAGCATCGACAAGCTTCGGGAGGAGCCCCAAATTGCTCTGGAAAAAGACGGATGCATCGGCTTCTATCTTGCGGCCAGCAATTTCAACATGGCTCATGGCGTGCGCATCGAATTCGGACTTGCGCATTCCCGGATAGTAAAACGAGATTTCACCGGCTCCGTTATCGAAAATATTTATGTCCATTTCGCGGGGAAAACGGTCGCCCGCAAACCCACTACTGATGAGAGAAGCGGCAGGTCCGCGCAAGAAATCGTTCAGGCCGTCCGTCAGCACGGGGCAGTTTTCGAACGGAACAACGTTATTGCTCTCTTCGCCGCGGAAACCAAAGCGTGCGCGGTTAGCAGAAGCATCACGATTTGCAGAACCTTCGAGAGTCGCCGCGTCTGCTCCACGATTTGAACCGCCGCGGAACACGACGCGGGCGCGGTTTCTGTAGCCCCACGCATTCCCCGTATGGATGACAAAATCTTCGGGCAGTTCCGCATGGGCCAAGCGCCTAAAATTTTCGCGTTCGACCTTTTCCAAATATTCCGCTTGCTTTTCAGATGCGAGATGTTGCAAACTGCAGCCGCCGCATTTTCCGTACAGCGGGCAAAGTGGTTTCACGCGATCGGGGCTAGCTTCCAAAACTTCGACAACACGGCCCTTGGTAAAATCCTTCTTCTGGAAAGTAAGACGCACCTTACAGATTTCGCCCGGCAAGACTCCCGCTACAAAACACACGCGACCATCTTCCAAGCGAGCCAAGCCCTCGCCCCCCTGCACCATCTTTTCGATGCGGAGCGTGAAGCATTCACCACGCGGTTCGCGACTAGAGCCGCGACGGTCGTTATTACTGTTCGGACGCGAGCCCTTAAAAGGGGAGCCATTGCCCTTAAAGCGATTGTTTCTGCGAAAGTCTTGCATGCAAGCAAAAATAGAAATTAAACGAAATAGCGAACTGAGAGAAACCTTGAGTTAGGGATTTGTGGGCAGTTGGAGGTAAGAATTGAGAACGTGTTTTTGGGCAGCCGCATAATATAATACAGACTTAACGATAATTATAATACAAGGTTGATGGATATCGCGAATTATTGAATCTTGAAAAAAATTTTTTGTTCCCTCCTTGAAAAAAAAGTTTATACTTATTCATTGGATATGAGGAGGTGGGTGTGAAAGTTGTTCACATAGTGTTACCCTTATTAATGTTGGCCGCACAATGTTTTGCAGTTCCTGCGAGCAACGATACATTTTTCTTGAAACAGCCCGATGGGAGCACCATCGAGGTGCGTTACGTAGGCGACGAAAACTTTCACGCGCTGGTATCTGCTGACGGTTACATTCTGCAAAAGGACGCTCTCGGCTATTATGCCTATGTCAACGAAAAAGGAGAGTCTTCAGGAATTTACGCCCGCGACGCCCAAGACCGCAGTACAACGGACATGGAATTTTTAGCAGGACTCGATCCGGAAGCAATCTATAAAAAAATGATAGACAACGCTCCAACGGAAGATGTTCCCGACTACGGAATTCCTAAATTCGTTTCACCCAGAATACAGCGTTTACCCACTCCAAAATACAACCTTACATTGGGCGAACTCCGTGGAATAATATTGCTTGTACAATTTTCCGATGTCAAGTTCAAAAGTTCGAACCCCCAAAAGCTATACACGGATTTCATGAACAAGGAAGGGTTCAGCGAATTTGCACACAGCGGCAGCGTAAGGGATTATTATATACAGAATTCCATGGGAAAATTCACCCCGACATATGATGTTTATGGTCCCATAACGGTTCCTGGCAGCAGGGAATCTTATGGAAAAAACCAGACCGGAAACAAAGGCGCAAAAAAAGCCATGCAAGAAGCCCTAGATACGCTCGTCAAGCGAGGCGGAATTGATTTTTCGATGTACGACAAGGACAAAGACGGATTTGTTGACTTCGTTTTTATGATTTTTGCAGGTGTCGGTGCAGCCAATTCTGGAAACAAAGACGCCATTTGGCCCCATGCAGGGAGTATCGGCAATATAGGGAACCCGAAAAACGGGGTAAAACTAACAGACGACATTTATATGAACCGATATGCCTGCGCTAACGAAATAAGCGGCAAGGCCTACAAAAAAGACAGCACTACCTCTACCATAGAAGGAATCGGAACGGTCGTACATGAATTCGGCCATGTTCTTGGCCTACCCGACCTGTACGATACAAAAAAGACGAATCCCCGCAAGCCATTGGGCAGCTGGGACATCATGGCAAGTGGAAACTACAACTGCCCCAGCAACTCCTACAACACGCAAAGCTGTTCGCCTCCTTTATTTTCCGCTTTCGAAAGAATGTCACTTGGATGGTTCACGCCGACGGAACTCAACGATACCGGTTCCGTAAAACTGGACAAACTAGATGACAATATAGCCTTCAGCGTCACCAATCCCAAAAATCCAAACGAAATGTTCTTACTGGAATATCGAACAAAGAAAAACTGGGACAAGGCGCAAAAATCCTCCGGAATGCTGATTTGGCATATCGATTACTCCGATTCCGTATGGAAAAAGGGAGGCATCAACAGCGACAGCAACCACATCTATGTCAATATCATCGAGGCCGTACCCGAGACAAGTACCAGCGCGGCAACGACAGACCCGTTCCCAGGCTCGGGCAAGGTCACCGATTTCAACAAGTTCATATTCTGGAACGGTGACGACATGAAAATCGCCCTTTCCAACATTACGGAATCCCCGGACACAAATTACATCACCTTTACAGTCGATATGACCATCAGGTCGTCATCCTCAATGTCGTCCAGTTCCTCCGTCCTGTCGAGTTCCGCGACATCTTCAAGTTCGTCGATTTTCTCTAGTTCCGCGACATCATCGAGTTCAGGAACAGGTTTGTCAAGTACGGCTGAGCCAAGTTCGTCCAGTTCGGCGCTTATTTCTTCGAGTTCGGGAGTCACGTCGTCCAGTTCGGCGACTTCGTCGTCTTCGGAAATAATTGCATCTAGTTCCAGCGATTATACGACTTCTATTGCATACAAGACGCCTGCGCAAAGCGTTAAAGTCAGAGCGCGCAACGGGGACATTTACATCCATGCTCCGCAACAAGGCGAAAAGACCGTGCGGTTATTCTCGCCCATCGGAACATTACTGTTCGAAAAAACGATGGACGGCACCGAACTCGTCATTGAAAAAGCCCGCAAACGGCGGAACCAAAGCATTATTTTATCGATAACTCAAGGGCATAAACAAATATACACAGGAAAGCTCCATGAGATAATAAAATAATCTGTGTAAAAAAAGGGGGGGGACATGAAGTCCATTCAAATGCTATTACCGTTAATGGCGTTGACGGCGCATGCTTTTGCAATGCCAGCAAGCAACGCGACGTTTTTGTTGAAACAGCCCGACGGGACATCCATCGAAGCACGTAACGTGGGCAACGAGCATTTTCACGTACTCGAAACAGCGGATGGCTACATTCTGCAAGAGGATGAACTCGGCTATTACGCCTACGCAGACGAGACGGGTAAATCTTCAAAGATTTACGCCCGAGATGCGAAAGACCGCAGCGCCTCGGACATCCAATTCTTATCGAAACTCAAGCCCAAGGCGATTTATCGAAAGCTACGCGAATCAGCACAAAAAAACGAAATCCTAGCAGAATACAAAGTCCCAGCATACGCTCCACAAGAGCGACAATTCCCTCCCAAGAACAATGCAAAAGGTGAATTGATAGGCGAATTTCGAGGGATTGTCATACTCGTACAATTCAAGGATGTCAAATTCAAAAGTCCCGACCCGCAAAAGCTATACACGGACTTTATGAACAAGGAAGGATTCAACGAGTTTTCAAATCAAGGTAGCGTAAGGGATTATTTCATAAAAAATTCCATGGGAAAGTTTGTCCTGACATATGATGTTTATGGACCAATCACCCTCCCTGAAACTAGAGCCGATTACGGAAAAACCAGTGGCGCCAATAATTTTTTCGGGGCAGGACGCGCTTTCAAAGACGCTGCAACAATGCTGAGTCAACAAAAGAATATCGATTTTTCGAAGTATGATAATAACGGAAATACCGTAATTGATTTTCCCGTTTTCATTTTTGCCGGCGTAGGTTCCAGTGATTCACCCGTCAAGGAGGCTTTTTGGCCGCATCAAGGCCTATTAGATTGGTCCCGGTTGCAAGCGGGCGTAAAAATGAACAGTAATCTTTATCTCAACGAATACGTCTGTGCTCCAGAAATTAACGGTTACGCCTACATTAAAGACAGCACGACCTCCACCATACAGGGGATTGGAGCCGTAATTCACGAAACAGGGCACAGCCTTGGGCTACCGGATCTCTACAATACAGTACAAACTCATGCTCTATTCAACAATTCATCATCCAGCAGTACAACATCTGGAATAAGACGAAAGACCCTGGGTACGTGGGACATAATGGACGACGGCTCTTATAACTGCGCAACCAATCCCTTTCAAGCCTGCACACCTCCGATGTACTCCGCATTCGAACGGATGACTCTGGGATGGCTTACGCCAACCGAACTTGAAGAAATCGGTTCCGTGAAACTGGATAAAATCGACACCAATGCGGCCTACAGCATCACCAACCCTAAAAATCCTGATGAATTTTTCCTATTGGAGTATCGGACAAACAAAAATTGGGATAAAGCAGTCCCGAATTCGGGAATGCTGATATGGCATATCGACTATGTCGATACTATTTGGCTCCAAAGTATAATCAACGCCAACTATGAACATATGCATGTGGATATTGTAGAAGCGGATACTGCAAAGGACGCTAGAACCCATGCCTTCCCCGGTTTAAAGAACGTCACCAATTTCAACAAGTTCATATTCTGGAATGGCGACAGCATGAAAATCGCCCTTTACAACATTACCGAATCGCCGGACTCGGAATACGTCACCTTTACCGTGGATATAGACGGGAGATTGTCAAGCGCAGCGGCACTTTCGTCATCTTCACAAACGATCGAGTCCAGTTCCAGCGAGCAAACTGTTTTTGCAATGCACCATACACCTGCGCGAAACGTGCGGGTCCGGGCACACAACGGAGATATTTACATCCATGCTCCGCAACAAGGCAAAAAGACCGTGCGGATATTCTCGCCCATCGGAACATTACTGTTCGAAAAAACGATGGACGGCACCGAACTCGTTATTGAAAAAGTCCGAGAACTGCGAAACGCAAACGTCATCCTGTCCGTAACGCAAGGGAACAAGCAAATATACACCGGAATGCTCCATGAGACAATAAATTAATCTGCGTAAAAAGGGGGGAACATGAAATCCATTCAATTACTATTACCGTTAATGGCATTGGCGGTGCATGCTTTGGCAGTGCCTGCAAGCAACGCAACATTTTCGTTGAAACAACCCGACGGGACATCCATCGAAGTGCGCAACGTAGGCGACGAGCATTTTCACGTACTCGAAACAGCAGACGGTTACATACTACAAGAAGACGAGCTTGGCTACTACGCCTACGCAGACGAGACGGGGGAATCCTCAAAGATTTACGCCCGAGATGCGAAAGACCGCAGTGCCTCGGACATCCAGTTCTTATCGAAACTCAAACCCAAGGCAGTTTATCGAAAGCTACGCGAATCAGCGCAAGAAAAAGAGATTCTGGCGGAATACAATGTACCATCATACGCACCACAAGAGCGACAATTTCCTCCCAAGAACAACGTAATAGGTGAATTGATAGGCGAATTTCGAGGGATTGTCATACTCGTACAATTCAAGGATGTCAAATTCAAAAGTCCCGACCCGCAAAAGCTATACACGGACTTTATGAACAAGGAAGGATTCAACGAGTTTTCAAATCACGGTAGCGTAAGGGATTATTTCATAAAAAATTCCATGGGAAAGTTCGTCCCGACATTTGATGTTTATGGACCAATCACCCTCCCTGAAACTAGGGCCTTTTACGTAAAAAACGGTAATAACAATATTTATACTGAAGCAAGACTAGCCTTTAAAACCGCTGCAGAAATACTGAGTCAACAAGAAAATATCGACTTTTCAAAGTATGATAAGAACGGAAATTCCGCTTTTGATTTTCCCGTTTTCATTTTTGCCGGCGTAGGATCCCATGATTCACCCGTCAAGGAAGCGTTTTGGCCGCATAAAAGCCTATTTAGCACTAACTTGCAAGCAAGCATAAAATTTGGCAATAATCTTTATCTCAACGATTACGTCTGTGCTGCAGAGATTAACGGTTACGCCTACTCTATAGACAGCACAACCTCCACCATACAGGGTATAGGAACATTAGTTCACGAAATCGGACACAGTCTTGGACTACCGGATCTCTACAACACATCATCCAACGTAACATCATCCATCAGTTCATCATCCAGCAGTACGCCATCCAATCGTTCATCTTCTAGCGTAATAAGAAAAACTCTTGGTAGGTGGGAAATCATGGACATGGGCATGTACAACTGTCTAGACAATCCCAATCTAGGCTGCACACCTTCGATGTACTCCGCGTTCGACCGGATGTCTCTGGGATGGCTTACGCCAACCGAACTTGAAAAAGTCGGTCCCGTGAAACTGGACAAAATCGACAACAATGTCGCCTACAGCATTACCAACCCTAAAAATCCTGATGAATTTTTCCTATTGGAATATCGATCACATAAAGATTGGGATGAAGGGATCCCGATTTCGGGAATGCTGATATGGCATATCGACTATGTCGATTCAATTTGGCGACGTAGAATAATAAACAACAGGTATGAACACTTGTATGTGGATATTGTAGAAGCAGATACGGCAATGAACGTTAGAACCGATGCTTTCCCCGGTTTAAAGAACGTCACCAGTTTCAACAAGTTCATATTCTGGAATGGCGACAGCATGAAAATCGCCCTTTACAACATTACCGAATCGCCGGACTCGGAATACGTCACCTTTACCGTGGATATAGACGGGAGATTGTCAAGCGCAGCGGCACTTTCGTCATCTTCACAAACAATCGAGTCCAGTTCCAGCGAGCAAACTGTTTTTGCAACGCATCATCCACCTGCGCGAAACGTGCGGGTTCGGGCACGCAACGGGGATATTTACATCCACGCTCCGCAACAAGGCGAAAAGACCGTGCGGATATTCTCGCCCATCGGTGCATTGCTGTTCGAGAAAACGATGGACGGCACCGAACTTGTCGTTGAAAAAGTCCGAGAACTGCGAAACGCAAACGTCATCCTGTCCGTAACGCAAGGGAACAAGCGGCTGTTTACGGGAATGATTGCTCAGAACTAGTCGTTAGCCATCGGTTGTTGCATTTCATCACGTATAATTACATGTACGTCGTTTTTGCTATACCTATAATGGAGATTTTTTCTAAATTTCCGCCCAATGGAAACGACATCGATAGTTTTGCCCAATGCACTCACCGCAGCTAACAGCAAAAAGCTGCTCTCCAGCTGCAGGAGTGCCCTCAATAAAGGGGAGCTACATCTGGACGGATCAAGCCTCACCTCGATGGACTACAGCGCCGATGCGTTTTTTGCACTTTTGGCAGAACTTTCCGAAAAGACGGGCAACAGGCTCGTCCTCGCCCATTTCACCCCGGAAATCAAGCAGCACTTGCAGAACCTCCGCAAGATGGAGCCGCCCGAAAAGCCCCAGCGCGAAACGAACAATGTCCTCGAAATGATGGGCGATGTCGGATTCATGCTGCTCCGCGAAACGTTCGAAGTGCTCGTTTTGCTCTTCATGTCCATTTACTGGACGCTAATCGGCCCGTTCGACAAGGGGAAAATCCACTTTGGCGGCATCACCAAGCAGATGTTCAAGTCGGGCAGCGAAGCCATGGGCATTTGCTTTTTGTTCGTAGGACTCATTTGCCTTACGATGGCCTTGCAGAGTTCAGTGATGTTGAATGCTGTTGGCGGCGGTTCCTACCTCGCTTCAGGGCTCGGGTTCCTCATTTTTGCAGAAATCGGCCCGCTGCTCACGACAATTATTCTGGCCGGGCGTTCCGGCAGCGCCATGGCGGCAGAAATTGCGAACATGAGCGTCTGCGAAGAAGTGAAGGCGCTAAAATCCATGGCGATTCCGCCGGTGCAGTACCTCGTGGTCCCGCGGTTCATCGCTTTAAGCGTCACGACGCCGATTCTTTCGTTCAGCGCGTCCATCGTCGGTAGCTTTGCCGGATTCCTCATTGCGTATTTCTTCTGCGACATTTCTTTCTCGAACTACATGATGGGGCTGCGCGACGGCATCGACCCGATGACGTTCCTCAAGAGTACCATCAAGGCGCTTGTGTTTGGCTGGATTGTAACGCTCATCGCCTGCAATAAGGGGCTGAACGCCCACGGCGGTGCAGAGGCGGTCGGTAAAGCGACCACGTCCAGCGTTGTGGCTGCGATTTGCACGATTGTTGTTTCCGACACCCTTTTCGCCTTCATTTTCTACTAGAGGTCAATATGGACGAAATTCTGAAAGTTGACCATTTGAAGGCAAGCTACGGCAGCGAGACTATCCTGAAGGACGTTTCTTTTGGCGTGCGCAAAGGCGAAATCCGCATGGTGCTCGGAAGCTCCGGTTGCGGTAAATCGACGCTACTGAACAATGTGCTCAAGTTCATCAAGTCGGACGAAGGCACGATTACGTACTTCGGAAAATCTTTCGGCCCCAAGGAAGGCCTCGACAGCGAGACCCGCATGCGTACTGGCGTACTTTTCCAGAGCGGTGCGCTCCTTGCAGACTTGACCGTCGCCGAAAACGCGATGCTTCCGCTCAAGAGGAGCATGCCCTACATGCCCAAGAGCCAGATGGAAGCGATTGTTGCAGACCGCCTCGAAAAAGTGCACCTGCTCCACGCATTCCACAAGTTCCCCGGCGAAATCTCCGGCGGTATGAAAAAGCGTGCCGCCCTCGCCCGTGCTATTGCGCTCAAGCCGGAACTCTTGTTCTGCGACGAACCTTCGACAGGCCTTGACCCGGTGACCGCCCGTTCGCTCGACGAGCTGCTCCTCGAACTGCGCGACACGCTCAAAGTTTCGATGGTCATCGTGAGCCACGAACTCGAAAGCATCAAGATTGTCTGCGACCGCTTTGTTTATCTCAAGGACGGTTACGTTCTGAAAGACGCGACTTTGAAAGAAGGCATGGAATCCGACGATCCCGTCCTTCGGCATTTTTTCAACAGGCAGTGCCCCAAAGAAAACAATGCTACTGATTTTTATAACTTTGAATTTATAGATTGAGTTGGAGATATAATGGAAACCACCCGATCAGAAAGAATAAAACTAGGCGCATTCATGCTCTTTTGCGGAGTGCTTATTTGCGTGTTCCTAGGTTATGTACTTAAGCGCTATTTGAGCGAGCAATTCGACAACTACTACACCATTTTCGACACGGACGTAAACGGGCTTTTTGTCGATGCCAAGGTGAAGTTGAACGGTATTTCCGTCGGTAGCGTCACAAGCATTACCATCAACGAACAAAATTTGAACCAGGTTGTCGTCGCATTCAAAGTGCAACGCGGCACGCCAATCAAGGTCGGCACACGCGCCGGCATGACGGCAGGTATGAACCTCACCGGTGAAAAGCAGGTCATCCTTTCGGGCGGAAACTACGACGAACCCAACGTTCCCGAAGGCGGACTCGTGCCGGCGGCGACATCGATGTTCGACCAGATTACCGGCAAGGTAGGCGATCTCTTCGGCAAGGTAACTCCGATTGTTGAAGGACTGAACCGTTTGCTCTCCGAAGAAAATGCCGAAGCGCTCTCCCGTAGCCTCAAGAATTTCGAAAAGACGACAGAAAACCTGAGCAAGTTAACAGAGGATTTGAGGAAACCGCTCAACACGATGAGCAAGTCCGCCGCCTCGATGCAAAAGATTCTTGCAGAAATCGAAGAGGCGAAGCTCGCCGCCAAGGCCGATGCAAGTATCACGACGCTCAAAGAAAAGCTCGACGCCATCGACACGAAGGGCTTGAACGACAACCTGATGCAGACCGCGGAATCGATGAACAAGCTCACGCAGCGTGTTGACGCAATGGTCTACAAGAACGAAGACCAGGTGGGCAATGCCGTGGAAGAACTCAACACGATTCTTGAAAACCTCGAAGAATTTACCCAGAAGATTAAGAACAACCCGTCCGTACTCATCCGCTCCGAAGGCAAGAACGGTCGATAAAAAGGAGAAATCATGCGTATTCTTAAAGCAAATCGTTTGTTGGCTGTTGCCGCACTCCTTTCCGTTTTCACACTCACGGGTTGCCTCGGCGGTTCGACAGAACCGTCCCGCTATTACACAGTCTCCGCGGAATCCATCTCGGTGGCCGGGACCGCCAGCGATGCCCGCGTGCACGTCAAGAAATTTACGATTGACCCAGCCTACCAGCGCAGCAACATCGTCTATCGCGAATCGCCGTACGACTTCATGTTCTACGATTTGGACCTCTGGGCCACGCGTCCAGAACAGATGCTCACGCAGGTCGCAGGCGAATACCTAGTCAAGAGCAACCTCTTCAAGTCCGTGGATTTGAAGCCGATAGGAAAGCCGGACTTTGAATTGCTCGGTAGCGTGGATGCGATTGAGGAAATTGACGAAGGCAGTTCGCAGGACGCCCACCTCGCCTTGCAGCTCACGTTCCGCAAGACAGGCGAAGACGCCCCGCTGTGGGAAAAGCGCTATGACGAACGCCAAAGCATGAACAAACGCGATGCACACTCCGCTGCCGAAGCACTCTCGAAGCTCTATGCAAGGTTCATGCAGGACGCACTCGAAAATATTGCAAGGGTGAAGTAATAGTAGGCAGTTCACCGAGCCTGCCCCGGACTTGTTCCGGGGTCATCCTGAAGCCTGTAGGGCTGATATAGAATTGTTGGCATTTTAATGCCTTACAATTCTTAGGTTCGAAGGAGCAGGATCCAGTGAAGGTCTGGGCTATGGGGTATGGGCACGGGCCTTACGGCCCTTTGAGGTATGAGGAATGGGGTTTAGTTGGTAGAACTTAGTAGGAAGTAGGCGGTAGGAAGTAGACTGTTGACTGTGGATTGTGGACTGTTTGCAGTGGGCGGTAAATTGAATACGTCATGCTGAGCCCTATAAAAATGCGAAGCCATTTTGCCTTTAGCCCCGGCCGGAACCTGCCCCGGACTTGTTCCGGGGAGCCGGGGGAAGCATCCAGTTAAATTTCAAGATTTCATGCAACTAAACACGTCGTTTTCAACTTTTTGTAGCATATCACGCATCAAAAGAAGCGAATATCCGGCCAATTTTATTTAATTTATCCAAAGCCCATGCTACAAAAAACATCATTTCTGATTTTCAGTAGCGCATTTTTGCAAAAACGAACTAGTACACGTCCATTTTAACACAACGGCTCAATCCCGACGTATCGTCGGCACACTCGCCAGCAATTTTTCCGTGTACTCGTTCTGTGGGTTCGTGAGGACTTCATCGGCAGGACCGTGTTCCACGACATGACCAAAGTACATCACAAGAACATCGTCGCTCAACGCGCGAACCACCTGCATATCGTGACTAATAAACAAAATGCTCAAACCCAAATCACGGCGTAGGTCGTCGAGCAAGTGCAAAATCTGAGCCTGCACGGACACATCCAAAGCGCTCGTCACTTCGTCACAGAGCAGCACCTTCGGGCGAACCATCAAGCTACGCGCAATGCAAAGGCGCTGACGCTGACCGCCCGAGAATTCATGCGGGAACTTGTCCATGGCACCCGCCGGCAGCGAAACTCGGTCCAAGAGTTCCCTCGCCCGCTTGCAGGATTCGTCAAACGAAAACCCTCGGGCAATAACGGGAGCCGTCAATATTTCCGTCACCGTCTGGCGCGGGTTCAGGCTGCTGAACGGGTCCTGAAAAATCATCTGCACCAAGTCCGAAACGCGAACGGATTTCTTGGGCGAATCCACCTTGCCATCCTTCACCGCCATTCCAAACAAACTAAAACTCCCCTTCGCAATAGGAACAAGCCCGACCAAGGACTTCACAAGCGTCGATTTTCCACAGCCGGACTCCCCCACAATCGAAAGGATCTTACCCTGCGAAAGCGTAAACGAGACATCGTCAACAGCCGTAAAATAGTCCTTAACCTTGCTAAAAACGCCACCGCGAATCGGGAACCGGACCGTCAGTCCGTTCACTTCGAGAGCAGGGACCATACTATCAAAATTTTCGGAACCCATCAAGCATCCAACTCAGCAAGAGCGTCCTGAACGTTCTTTTCTGTCGCCACCAAAATCTGGCGGCACTTACGCAAAAGTTGCGTAGCCTCTTGAACCTCCAGAGCAAGTTCATCGATTTCCATCTCGGAATTGTCGATTTTCGAAAGAATCTCTTCCAAACGGTTCATTGCGTTTTTATATTCAAAATTTTGCGCACTCATATCGACGAATATAGTTAGATTTAAATCAAATGAATTTATTCAATCGCCCTATTTTACCGTTTTTAGTGTTCGCCACTTTTTTTGCACTGCATCTAGTCGGTTGCCTCGATGTACCCGACTATCCGCACGAATTGCAACCCGTTGAGTCCATCACCGTCATGGTCCAGCAAAAGAAGGCCCCTTATTCGACCTTACTCAAAGTCAACCCATCTGATTCGGCGACAATCACAGCAAAAGCCATTCCCGAAGAAAATCAAGACGACCTGACCTTCAAGTGGTTTTTTGTCAGCGAAAGCAAAGACAGTTTGCTCAAGCAAGGCGATCATTACTCCTTCTACCCGAATACGCTCAACGAAACGATTCCAAACAAACTTATAGTCTTGGATAAAGAAGGGAATCAACAAGTTCTCGAATTCACAGTCGTCATCAATACGCCTCCTGTACTTTCGGATTCGACAGTCCCAGCAAGCGGGGACACGCTCTACGGCTCGCAATTTTCGGCATTCCGTTTTTCGTGGAGCAGCATGGACTTGGATTTATATAGCGGAGACACGCTTTTCCATATTCTAGAAATCGACGGAAAGCAATATGATGTAGGGACGCTCCTCGAAGTCAAACAATCGGGGTTCAAAGCGGGCAAACACAAATTCCGCATCATCGTCCGCGATCTCTATGGCGATACAGATACTCTTTCGTACAAGGACTTCTATGTCGTTGACACATTGGAGGCCAAATGAAATTTGCAAGAATCTATTTCCTTGTAGCGATAGTCTGGCTCTTCCAGTCTTGCTTTGATTCCGACGAGCACATTTTTGACGAAGCCGACGCCACAGACATAAGCATCGATGCGACTTTGGCAAGGTCAGCATCCCCTGTTACAGAAAGCGTCAAGGCAGATACATTCAACATCAACGACACAATCTATTTCCAGACATCGGTTGTACCCAACAAAGTCGTCCGAGTCCAAGATTATCATTGGCTCATGAACGGACAATACTGTTCATCGGAATACAACTTCAAAAAACAAATCGAAGTTCCCGGCTACTACAAATTCACATTTGTCCTTAAAGACTACTTTGGCGACATGCACTACGATTCCCTTGAGGTGTGGGTCGCAGACAATCCCATCCTAAACGACACTTTGTTCATCCCGGCAACAGGAACACAGACCATAGACCCCTACGAGAGCATCTACTTCTCTTGGAAAGCTTCAACCAAAGGGATCCGTCTCGCCCATCATTTCCGTTTTACACTGAGCGAAGAAGAATTTGCAAATTCAGAAACCAACTTTAAAGACATTGACACAATCTTGGACGAGCCGCACTTTGTATTCCACAATGAATTGAACCCATTAAAAAAATACAACTGGACAGTCCAAGCCTTTAACGAATACAATTTTGCATCTAGCGAAAAAATCGAGAGTTTCTTTTTCACCAAGGGGCTCGATGGCGAAGGATCACTACAGGCAACCATTAAAACGAGTGTGCAATCATCTATCCCCGTACATTTATCGCTCACAGACAAAACAAACGAAAACAAAGTGTTCAATTACGAGTTTTCAATCTCGCAATCCAAAAACAAAATATCGGTAGGCGCCGTCCCAAAAGGATCATACAAACTAGAATTAAGTTCCAATTATTCCGATTTCGGAACAACAAAAAAAGACGTCACCATTCACGAAGGGCTCGTTACAACATTAGACAACATCAAGCTTGTCGATTCCATAGCGCCATCAATTACATCCGTTTTGAATCTCGACACACTTGATTTTTCCGACACCCTGCACTTTGTCATAAAAGATGAAGGAGGTCCAATAAACTCGCAAAACATAGCTGTCAATTTGGAATCCGACATTATTACAGATCGATTCTACAAGGATAGCATTCTAACAGTAATCCTCAAAGAAACTGATAAAAGTTGGACTTACCGAATCCTCACAATTTCTGTTATTGACGGAAGCAACAACAACAAAACAAAATCTTTCTACATCACTCCAAGTTCGCTATGGTTTACTACGAACGACGACACAATCATTGAAAGCGACGAATCTATCGTGCTATTCATCAATGACATAAACCCATTCGGTTTCAAAGTAGCAGCACTTCAATTATTTAATGTCACCAAGAACGAAGACATTATAACAGTTTCAAATATTGACAACAATTCTCTTCACGCAGAACTAGGAGCCGATTTATTCGATAAAGAACAAATTATACGATCTACAGTCATTTACACGAACGGCATAACGCAAAACAAATATTGGAAACTGACTGTTAGAAAAGCCGAGACGAAGGAGGAGGACTAATGAATTACAAATTCCATTCCTTTCCGATAATTTTCTCGGCAATTATTGCGCATTTGCTGATTTCATGTTCCGATTCCGAAATCCATTCTTCGGACGTTCCCGAAATCACGCAATCTATTTTCGTCGTACCAGAAAGCTATATTGGCGATCCATACAACCGTTACGCACCTTCTGACGAATTCTACGTTGACATCAATGAGAAAATTCGTTTTTGCGGTATTTACTCCGTTAACGGAGAATTTGTACCTAGTGACCAATCAATAATGTATTACAATACACACAAATGGACAGTTGACAACCACGAAGCAGGAACATCATCCTTGTATTACAAATTCGATAAAGCGGGCGTCCACAAAGTTTCATTTGAAACAATAGACCATCTCGGCGACACGCTACTTTCGCGTGCAACTGTTTATGTCAATACACCGACGACCATTTCGTTGCAATCTCCTCCCAACAGATACAACTTGGTCAATGGAGACAATCCTAACGGGCTCGAATTATCCTGGAAAGTGTTCGGCATCGATCCGTGGGAATCATCCATTTGCGTCATCTATGCGAGCTACTACCGAGACGAAATTTGGGATTCTCCTCTAGGAGAAACCGAATGCTCGCAAAGCGTAGATTTGATGGGCAGACTCAAAAAAGACATCAATGAAAATGGAGACCCCATCAATCATGTCATTGACAACTCCACTATTTACTGGGGAGTCCGGGTACTTACCAAAAACAGCAGGGGCAACATTGAACAAGCATATAGTGATGTTTTCAGTTTTTCAACAAAGCTTGATAACAAAGGCAAGGCCATCATAGAGGTACCTGTCGCTTGTATGTACAGTCAGTATCCCGAAAAGTCCAAGTTAAAAGGAGCGTTCATTTCTAAAGCCGGCGATACCCTTTCCAGATTTTCCGACATCAGCGTAAACTCGACTATCAAAAAAACATTGCCCCCGCAATCCAACGTTAAAATAGTCGTCTGCGACAGCATCCGTACGGAATATGGTTGCAGTTCCATGACTATAGATTTGGCGCCAGGTACAAAGACATTAACAGACACGCTGTTCCTGCAGGACAAAGTAAAACCCAACATGACTCCCGCTTCAACAGAAACTTCATCCTCATCACCAATAAAGTTCTTTATTCTCGATAATGGTTCAGGCGTCAACGCATCAAGAATCACAACCATCATGAACAACGATACTCTTAAAACCGTTTTTGACGACTACACGTTGAGCATTCCAAACAAATGCAAAAAAGAATGTAAACTTGTTATCAAAGCCGAAGATTACGCCCAAAACAAGGCTCCCGAAGTCTATTGGAAGATTTCAACCGTAAAATCAGTAACGACTGTCACGGGTCCCTATTCAGAAACGGAGTACGACAAATGAGCTGTCTTAAATGCACCTCCTTCTTTTTTGTACTTCTGTTCGTACTTTGCGCAAATCTTTTCGCTCAGCCAAAGACAAATGTACGCTACTTACAAGTTTCAACAAATCCATCTACTGTAGATCTCTATACCGGAGACACACCACCTGATTTTTCAAAGAATCCCGCATACACATCTCCGGCATTCATCCCTATTCCTGACAGGGCAGAAAGCATTACAGTTTCATTTTTTCACCCCGATTACGCGGACACGACGATAAACATCACCTTGTCTGAAAGTGATACATCCTTTATTATTGTAGCCCTTCGCCAAACCTACGATGACGATATTCTTGCCGATCATCAGGACATGCTAAAGCATCGCAGCAGGCGCAATCTCGGGCAAGCCCTCCAATGGTTCTCTATTGCGCCATTCGTGATTAGCGGTATTTCGGCCATTGTCACGTTATACGACATAGGCAAAGCGAACGACCACAAAAAAGCGATGGAAAACACACGCTTTATGAATGAAAAATACGATGTCCACATGCAGGAATTCAAGGATTACAGGAAGAGTGCCAAGACATCGAAAACAGTTTCCAAAGTTTTTTTCGGAACCGGTTTAGTGTTCCTTGCCGCAGGATTTGCCCTTTCATTTTAGGTAGATTATGAAAAAGATTTTCTCAATTCTAGCAATCGCCTTAGTCTCTGCCTTCGCTGAGCCCGAAGGAAAACTCGTTGACGTTGAGCTCCTCTCGGGAACACAACAACGTGCAAAGCTCATGGGCATCGAAAACGATACCGTGAGCCTCGGTGGCTACATTCAGAATAAGTTTACAATCGTAAAAATTGCCAAGAAGCAATTCAAAAGAATTGTAGATGAACAGGGCAACGATTTGTTGAATGCAGATAACGCACAAGGCAGCACGGCTAAAAAAGAACCCGCCGCCAAAGAACCTATTGCAGTCAAAGACTCCGTCAAGACAGCAACGAGTTCAAGCGCAACCACCACAAGCTCCGCATTTCAGGAACCAACTACAAAACCGGTACCAAGTTCTAGTTCCGTTGTTTCCAAAGAACCCAGTTCCAGTTCGATCATCAAAAGTTCTTCATCGATTGCTAGTTCTTCTGCCGTTTCAAGTTCGTCGAGCGTCAGTTCCTCAAGCGAAATTGCAGTCGTGAAGCGTGAAAACAAAACAGTTCTTGTCGCCTACGACGCCAACAATGTCGAAAAATCCTTTGCAGATCAATTTACTGCACTTACCGCACGCCTTTTATTCGAATCTGGAGAAAAGCCTCAAATCATCCGCAAGACCGACATACAAAACTGCAACGACAACGTCTGCATTCAAAGTGAACTCGCCGCCCACGGTTTCAACTCCATCTACTTCGGCGACATCACCCCCGTCATCGGAACAGACAGTCTCCGTTTAAACCTAACACACGTTTTTTATGAAGATACACTCCCGACACTGCACCGCGCAACGCTCACAATTTCTGAAGAGAAAGCTCTCAGCGATGCCATTACTAATAACAAACTAAAAAATCAATTATTGAATGCCCAAGGTAAAGACATCGTCAAATTGAAAAAAGACCGCGCCTACATCCACATCGACACCGATCCCGACGGAGCAACGATTTCACGCACCAACAAAGACGCCATTTGCAAATCGCCCTGCACATTTATCACCACAGACACATCCAAATTCACAGTCCACGCCTACTGGAACGTCGAAAGGCACCTCTGGGGTGCAAGCACAAGCGTTGTCCCGCTCATTGGCGACACGACGCACATTTCGCTAAAGCTCAAACGCGTTACGCCAGAAATCCGCATCCAGACATTCCCCGAAGGAGCAAACGTCTATAAAGCAGAAAAGCCCATCACCAAGCGCACCAAGGCCATTGCACAAACCCCTGAAAAAATACCGGTTTACGAAATGGGAATGGACAGTCTCGTCATCCGCAAGGCAGGTTACCGCGACACGCTAATCAGTTTCTTCGTCGCTCCCGTTCCGCAAATCGACTTGAGCATTGACCTGCAAAAACTCACCGACTTTGACGAAATCGAAAAACAGAACAAGTGGCTCCACGACAAGAAAATGCACACCCTCGGTGAAGCGTTTATCGGCGGATCCATCGGCACGGCGCTTATCGGCGGCCTGTTCATGTACCTTGCGCACTTGGACTACAGCGACGCTGACGACATCAAGAAAGAACTCCGGATTCCCGGAGCCGTCAAAGGCGAGAACTACAAGAATAAAGTTGACAAGAACCACAAGCTAGTCAAGCAAGGTGACAACAAGGCCATCGCCGGAGGCATCCTGCTAGGGACCGCAGCGGCCCTCCTCGGCGTCGGCATCTACTTTGTATTCTAACATTTTTTGCAAATGGCATAATTCAAACATGTTTTTCACCTCGGCTACTGTGCCGAGGTCTTTTTTGTGGGAATCTTCCGGCGATACGCCAAATATTTTTCTAAATTGCGTCCAATGAAAAATTCAGTTCTAAAAACAACAATCGCTTTAGCACTCCTCCTTACCGCATTTAATTTTGCCGCAGATTCGCTCTCTGTCGATGCCACCAACGCCGCAGGCGCAGTCGCCGACACCACAAAATCGACAGGCATTTACAACCGCATTATTGACTGGTACAATGACAACCTGAATTACGGCACAATCACGCTTTTGATGGCCATCGAAAGTTCTTTCATCCCGTTCCCGTCGGAACTCGTCGTGCCGCCCGCCGCCTACAAAGCCTTGCAACCAGGTTCCGGCCTCAACATCGCACTCATCGTTTTCTTCGCAACAGTCGGCGCGCTCATCGGAGCATACGTCAACTACTTCCTCGCCAAGATTCTCGGTCGCCCGATTATCTACAAATTCGCGGACAGCCGCCTCGGGCACTTCTTGCTGCTCGACGTCCAGAAAGTCGAAAAGGCCGAAAACTACTTCCGCGAACACGGCGCCATTTCGACGTTCGTCGGCCGCCTCATCACCGTCATCCGCCAGCTGATTTCCATTCCGGCAGGCCTTGCGAAGATGAAGCTCGCCCCGTTCACGCTTTACACGTTCCTCGGCGCCGCCATCTGGAACTGCGTCTTGGCACTGCTCGGCTACCTTGCCCACGGTCAAAAAGACATCATCGAAAAATACAATTCCGAACTCGCCATCGCGCTGCTCGGCTTCGGTGCGCTCTTCATCGGTTACATGGTGTGGAACGCAGTAAAGCCGAAGAAGAAGTAATTGCTATGGGCTCGGGGAATGGGGTATGGGCAATGCTCAAAGCGAAGCGTGCCTAGAGGCACAACGTGCCGACCCCATAGCCAAAAGCGAGTTTACGGGCGAGCTGAGAGCAAAGCGACCACTCCGCCCCACTAGTCTTTTACGCAACGGATGGAATAAGCGTTATAAAAATTAAAAGGTGCTGAATTAAAATCCTCATAAATTGCATCCGAGGAATATTTCAAGCTAAAATAAGCTTCACCTCTATTGATGTATCCAGAGGGAAGACCAAAATACGAACTCCAAAAGAAGGCATCAGAACCGCCATCAAAAGAATAATAAGTTAATGTATTTTCATTTGAAAAATTTTCTGAATCAACATCCACTCTATGCAATTGTCCCGCCGGTTTCGCACAAAAACCAAACTCATCCGTTCCATTGCCATCATTTAACCATCCTTCGCTAGACTTCAACTTTTTTCCAGCAACATCTTCACCACCAACAAATTCAAATAGCATTTCAAATTCTTCTTTACTTGGCAAGTGCCATCCCTTTGGACAGATTCCGCGAACGGGGTCCACTATTTTGCAATTATTGTAATCAAAGCACCCTTTCCCATTACTCCCAAAAATTCCAGCACCATCGACCGCGGCCCCCCAATAATAAAGCCTTCCATATTTAGAACAGCTATCCGGTTCATTCCCATAGCACCAGCTCGATGAATCCTGATATCCGGCCGGTTCCAAATAGGCATAATTCAAATTCTCAGCCATCCACGTCTGCGTCCCGATAACCACCGTCCTATATTCCTGGCTATCGCGAAGATCAAATAATTTATTCTGTTCAGAATTAAATATGCTACTGTCTTTAAGAACTACGCTATGTTGTATATAAATTGATGAAGAGGATTCAGTCACATTGGATACGCTAGACGATTGTGCCTCTGACGATGAACTTTCAACCAGTGCAAAATCACTTGACGATAGAATCCATGACGAAGACGAGGTTAACACGGCATCACTTATGGAGGACGGCAGACTTGCATACTCAGCATCCGTTGCGCTATCGTCAGTACACGCAACAATAAAGAACAACATGCAAAGAAAACAGCAAAGCACAATCTTTTTCATACAGCCTCCATTGTGACTAATATAATTTTCAAAAAGATTGTTTTAATAAAAAAATTTCAATAATCTAAAAATTACAATTCTTGACGCAGCGGTTGTCCCTAAATTCCGCTTCGAGCATGACCTTGCCGAAACTATAGCGGTGGTATTTGCCGTTGCGGATGCCACGTTCAAAGTTCATGTCTTCAGACAAAAGTCCCATTTCATCGTAAATTTTCACGATGCCATGAATTTGTCCGTTCTCGTATGGGATCTGGCGACGGATTTTTCCATTTTCGTACCAGTCTTCCGACATGCCGTTTAACGTTCCGCGGCTATACTTCTCGCTCGATTTCTTTTTGCCGTTTTCGTAATAGATGATGCTCAAGCCTTCTTCTTCACCATCTTTATAGCCAACCGTTTCGCGAAGTTTTCCGTTTTCGTCGTACGAGCGTAAGACGCCGTCCAACTTGCCGTTTTTATACGGCGCTTCGACCGCCAACTTGCCGTTCGGATGGTACGTCAGCGACACGCCTTCGCGCACATCGGTTCCCTTTAAAACGGTGTAAATTCTCGACACACGACCATCGTCAAAGGTCATGCGAACCGTATCCAGGGCGGCAGAGGCAGCAACGGGCGCCGCTAGAGCAGTGCCACACGTCACTAGACACGAAAAAAACGTTAAAAAAAGCTTTTTCATCGCAATATAATGTAGCATAATCAATTAAGATTATGTATTTTGTGTCCGTCATGCATGTTACTTTTTTAAATCCTCCTTTTCACCCGATGTTCAGTCGGGAATCTAGATCCCCGTGTGTTACGAAGTCCAGTACGCTTTACTGGCCGATGTTTTTGAGTTATGCAGCCGGCGTTTGTGAAGCCGACGGCAACGAAATCCAGCTGATTGACAGCCCCGCTATGGAGCTTGACTTGCCCCAGACGCTCGAGGGCATCAAGAAGTTTGGTCCGGAGCTCGTCATTTGCAGCACGAGCACCCCGAGTATTTTGAACGACCTCAAGGTGGTCCACGCCATCAAGCAAGAAATGCCGAACGTGAAGGTCGCCATCATGGGTACGCACGCCACGGCCGAACCGCTCGAATCCATGGAAATGGAACCGAGCCTTGACTACGTGGTTATTGGCGAAGCCGACTACACCTGCCGGAACCTCGTCCGCGCATTGCGTGGCGACGGTGCTCCCATCGGTCAGTTTGCAGGACTCGCCTACCGCACCGCCGAAGGCAAAGTCGATTTCCAGCCGGAAGGCCCGAAGATCGAGAACCTGAACGAAATCCCGTGGGTTTCCAAGGTCTATCGCAAGCACCTCTACAGCTGCTACAAGAAGTATTTCTACGGTGCAAACCTGAACCCGCTTATCGTGATTCTCAGTGGTCGCGGTTGCCCGAACCACTGCAGCTACTGCGTGATTCCGCAGACGCTCAACGGCCACAAATTCCGCCGCCGCGACCCGAAGGATGTTGTCGATGAATTGCAGTACATCAAAGACAACTTCGAAGATTTAGGCGAAGTGTTCTTCGAAGACGATACGTTTACAGCTAGCCACGAACACGTGCGCCAGATTTGCAACTTGATTTTGGAACGCGGTCTCAAGATTACATGGAGCTGCAACGCCCGCGCCGATGTGCCGCTGGACTTGCTCAAGCTCATGAAGAAGGCTGGCGGCCGCGAAATGTGCGTGGGCTTTGAAAGTGCAAGCCCCGAAGTCTTGGAAAAGATTCACAAGGGCGTGAAGAACACCGACAAGGCCATTGAATTTACGAAGAACGCCCGCAAGGCAGGACTCCTCGTTCACGGATGCTTCATGGTGGGCAACCCGGGCGACACACCGGAAACGCTCCGCATGACGCTCGACTACGCGAAGAAGCTGAACCCGAACACGGCCCAGTTCTACCCCATCATGGCGTACCCCGGTACCGAGGCCTACAAGGAAGCTCTTGAAAGCGGTGCCTTGAAGTCGAAGGATTACAGCCAGTGGCTCGACAAGGACGGTTTCCACCGCACCACGATCCAACGCGGCGAACTTACGAGCCAGGCTCTCGTCGATTTCTGCGACAAGGCACGCCGCGAATTCTACCTGCGTCCAAGCTACATCATCCGTCAGGGTATCATGGCCATCAAGAACCCGCGTGAACGTTACCGCGTTCTCCGTGGATTCGGCACGCTGGTGAAGCACTTGTTCAGAAAGCACGGCGAACTTGCCCCGGTCGCAAGACAGGCTCCGACGATAAAGGAGTAAGAAGTAGACAGTAGGCAGTAGGCAGTGGTTAGAAACCGTAAGAAAAAAACTTGCTGAATCTAGCCGCAGTAACTAGTTACTAGTCAATAGTTACTAGAATACGAAAAGAACATCCATGAATCGTAAAAGGAACTGTCGCGATTTTAAAACGACTTGCAATAATGCAAGCCGTTTTTTGCGAGAGCCGCGTACGCATTTTTTTATTTTTTACGCATAAACAATTTTTTTCTATGAGAGTAGCATTATGATTTGCAAGAAGTGCGGAAGAGAATACGAAGACGACATGCCCAAATGCCTGTGGTGCGATGCACCGAACGAAAGCTTAACCGATTCCACGGCCGCGAACTCAGCAACCGCACAACCTGAGCTTTATTGCGACACGTACAAGGATTCGCCCGAAAAAATCGTTGACATCGAACTAGAGCAGACCCTGACAAAGAACATTTACCAAGGACAAAGCGCCATATCATGGACAAAGTTCATGATTTTCATAAACATTCTCTTGTTCCTCATCGAAGTAAGGACATTCAGCATAATCGACGCGGGAATAAAAGGCGTAAAACTCAACGTTCCCTTGCCCAATGAATTTTTCCTTGCCCTATTTATTTTAATAGCATTCCTTCTCTTCACGGCAGTACCGCTTTGCATGTTTGTCGGAAAGAACTGGATCTGGATTTACCATGCACAAAAAATACAGAGCAATTTCACGGAGACATTCTTTTCGCCCGCAGGAGCCGTTTTCTGTTGCTACATCCCCGTTGTAAATTATTTTGTATTTAAAGACTTGCTCAAAAGTCAAAAAGAAACCTTAGCATTTTTGAGGATAGATTCAAAACCGATTCCAAGCAAAACACTCGTAGGATTATTGATAATCTCTATCCTAATGCTCATTTGCAATATTTTGAATTATATCAAGAACAACGAAACATTCTATTTATTTTTATGTTCCGCAGCATGGATTGTCTTTATCGTTTTCTGCATAAAGCTAATAAAGGTATCTACGGAAAATCAGCGTCTGTTACAGTCCAAGCTGTACGACAACATCATCAACCACAAAGCCGAAGAAATCATCGCACAGCGCAAAGCAGAATAGTCCAACGCACAATCCCTAAAACGCATAAAGCCTCCATTTGTTAAAATTGGAGGCTCAAAATAATTATAAACAACTAAAATTTATTTTGTTTTAGGTTTCTTTTTGCGGGCGCGTCGCGCAGAGACAACCGGGCGCACCATCGTCGCAATGTTCATCGCCGTTCCGATCAAGATGAGGAAACTGGCGCAATAAAGCCCTATTCCGCCCTCAACTTTCAACAGCGGAATTCCAAGCTCATTCCCTAATTGCGACAGCTTCATCAAAAGCGACCAAAGCGAGACCATCGACAAAAGTCCCATCACAGTCGAAGCTAGAGGAACGAACCACGAAAAGAGTGCGGCAAGGAAAATTGCAACGAGGATTCCGTACAAATGTCGAATAGGTTCCATTTTCGGATAATTCGGCATCTGCGCCTTGAAATGATCCAAGATCTTCGGATTTTCCTTGACCATGCGGTGCATCTGCCCAAGGGCAGCGTCCGACAAAGACTTATCCAAATCGACTCCCGACGCGATTTGATAGAACGTTGCTTCAGCAATCGGTTTGCTGTCTTCTTTCACAGAACAAGAAACATTCGCCAAAGGCATCAGCAACGCCAAAAACACGAGCAAATACGGAAACGCCGTCAGCTTCTTGAAAAGACTCATTTCTTTGCTAGACTTTTTCATTTTTTATAATCCGGAATTATTCGATGAAGCGGGAACGCGCAACGGAAACCGATATAGTCAGACCAATAGCGAGGATCTTCATCATCTCTTGCCGTCATGTTCAATTTCTTTGCCTTGTCCTTCCACGAACCGCCCTTCAGAACTTTATTCGTTCCCAAGTAAGAACCTGTCGGGTTTGAATCTTCGATTTTAAAGGTAATGGCAAAGTAGTTATCAAGAGTCCATTCGGCTACGTTCCCCGACATATCGTAAAGTCCCAAGGAATTCGGGGTCTTCGTAGCTACATTTTGCGGGCCGTAAGCAGAATCCTGCTTGCCAAGTTTCATAGAATTTTCTGCGAACACAGCATACTTATTCACGCTCATGACGTCATCCGATGTCCAAAGCGTTCCTTCGTTGGCTCCGGCACGCCCAGCAAATTCCCATTGCGCTTCGGTTGGCAATTCGCCACCAAGAATTTTGCAGAAATACTGAGCCTTTTCCCAAGTAATGCCTTGGACCGGTTTTTTAGGCCCCTTGAACATGGAGCGGTCTTCGTAGCGCGATGCGGAATCTATGGTCTCCATCGTCTTCTTAAAAAATTCCTGCGTCACTTCAGTTGTATGAATTGCAAACGGAGACATCGAGACAACCTTTCCACGGAAACGGAATGACCCAGAGTCTATGATAGCCACCACACCGCGAGTGGCGTGCTCAATAATCTTATCAGAAGAATCCTTTGCCGCTGAAGAAGAACTAGCGACCGAGGACGAGGGTGCGTTCTTGGCAGCAAACCAGTCACGCACTTCCTGTTCCGATGCAACATACGATGGCAGAATAAATTCACCCTCGCCGACATAGAGATTTAAGCCGATGCGGAAAGCAACCTTGTCAAAACGATATTGGTAGCGACCGAGAATATCTCCTTCTTTATAAACCCATACGGGCTTATTGTTCACAAGGAACAACGTCGTCACAAGGGAAGGATCGTTCGTTTTTATTTTAGCAACAAGCGAATCCATCGGATAATCTTTGACAACGCCCTTCCAGACGACATGTATTCTATCGCGTTCCGAGCCAAAAGTCAGTTTCAATGTATCGATTTTCGTCGGCTCGGTCGGGACCGCAACCGCAGGCACCGCAGCAGCAACTTTCGCTGTAGAATCTGCAACCTTAGCCGTCGTATCAGCGACCTTCGCAGTTGAGTCAACGGCAACTTTCGCCGTAGAATCAGCAGCCTTCGCAGTCGTATCGACAACGGCAACCGAATCCGTTTTTTTGACAGCAGGTTCTGCATTTAAGGTTACCGCATCCTTCGAAATCGTCTCGACGACACTCGGCATCAAGTTCACTTGCACCGGAAGAGCCTGAAGACTATCCAACTTTGCATGAATCGCCTTGGAAATCGCATTGACAGAGCTTAACTTTTTGCCTCGCCATATTTTTTTAGCTTCGTTGCGCTTGAGATTATAACGAGAAACATAATTGCGGTAATCCGTACTTTTTTCAGCAAGTCCCAAAGAATCTGCGGCCACCTTTGCCGGATAGGCTTTTGAAAATTCAGTCGTATCGACGCGATGGACGTTCTTTTCGACTTCCGCAGAATACTTGTCGTAAAGTTGTTCCGCTTCTTCCACAGTCTTTAAAGAATCCACCTGGTCAAGCGAGACACCCAAATTTACCGATATCACTTCGCTGGATTCTAACGTCGGAAATTCCACTTTAAAAGACAACACGTCACCGGGCTTCAGAGTTCCGATATCCACATAAGGCAGTTTATCTGGAGCACTGAACGCGAACATATAGAGGCCTTCTTTCGCTGGATAGAACGTTCTAGTTCCATTCTTCATGTTCGCATTATAAGAGACTATTTCCAAATCCTTTTCATCAGACTGGATTTGCACCAATCCCGGATGAGCGCTTTCCTTTATCGTTTGCCACTTTCCGTTTTTCACAAACAAAAGCTTTGAAACCCGCGACGAATAAATATTTTCAGCATCAAAATAAATGTCGGCTTCGTCCTGGAAAGCCTTGTGCTGGCGAGAAGCATACAGCCTAAGGCCAACGACTTCACGGACGCCTAGATGATTTTCCTTAAGGTTAAAAGCATGGAGATTCTTATATTCATCAACCTTGACGTTGCCCGAGAACCAAAGATATTCCTTCACCGACTTTTTCTGACGAAGATAAAGTTTGTTCGCCTGTAACGGGAAAACAGGTTCCTGCGAGAATGCTACAGCACTATCCAGTTCAATGGCCGTTTTGGACGAAGGATCTAGGAGACTGCCAACTTTGAAATTCTCCGGCAACAATTTGAAGTTCTGATCATCATCAGCCATCGTAAGTGCCGGGACCAGCAACAAAAGCGGAAGCAATCTGGAAAATGTCATAAGCTCTCCTGTCTTTATAGGAACCTTCTTGTCTAGAAAAAATAATTTCTTCTTAGAAAATATGTTCTAAACTTTTAACGAATTAACACCCATTTCGAGCAAGTAACCGCCATTTGCACCGCCAACAGGCCCCAATTCGACCTTCCAGTCCGCCAAACGGATAATATCGGGGTGATGTTCGATGACAATGACCGTATCGCCACGAGCCGAAAGACGGCGTAAGAGGTTCCACAAGATTTGAATATCCTTCAAATGGAGGCCCGTCGTCGGTTCATCAAGCAGATAGACCATTTCCGTCGCCGGACGGCGGCAGAGTTCCGCGGCAAGCTTCAATCGCTGAGATTCGCCGCCCGAAAGCGTGGTAACCGGTTGTCCAAGCTTCACATACGGGAGGCCCACATCGCGGAGGCATTCCAGCTTCGGTAAAATCTTCGGCTGATCCTTGAAGAACTCACAGGCTTCCACCACACGCATGTCAAGCACGTCAGCGATGTTCTTGCCCTTGAACGTGACCGTCAGCGTTTCCTGGTTGTAGCGTTTGCCACCGCAAGCTTCGCACGTTTCCCAGATGTCCGAGAGGAAGTGCATTTCGACAGCGATGGCGCCACGGCCTTCGCAAACTGGGCACCGGCCACGTGCGAGGTTGTAACTGAAACGGCCGTAATCAAAGCCTTTAACCTTAGACTGCTCGAGTTTGGAGAACAGCTTGCGGATATCGTCAAACACGCCCGTAAAGCTCGCCGGCGTACTGCGCGGCGTCCCGGAAATCGGGCTCTGATCGACGAGCAAGACCTCACCGCTCTGCTTTTTGCGACCACGCGCCTGGAACTGTTTCTTAAGCGCCGGGAAAATTTCATCTACGACAAGCGAGCTCTTGCCCGAACCCGAAACGCCACAGACAACGCTCACCGCTCGCTTCGGGAATTTTACAGACAAATTCTTAAGATTATTCGCATTGAGGTTCTTGAACTCATAGAATTCCGTATCATCCGTAATGCGCACCGGTTCCAGTTGGTTCGCCACCGGCGTAGAATACGTGAGGAACTTGACCGTTTCGCTACGCGGGAAACGCTGCAACGCATACGGTTTCGCCAGTTCTGCCGGAGTTCCTTCTGCGACGACTTCGCCACCGAAATCACCCGCGCCAGGACCCATGTCAATAATGTGGTCCGCCGCCTGCATCATCTTGAGGTCATGTTCCACGACCACGAGCGTGTTGCCGAGGTCGCGCAAGCGGTAAAGCGTATCGAGGAGTTTCGCGGTATCGCTTTCGTGGAGGCCGACCGTCGGTTCATCAAGCACATAAAGCACGCCTTCGAGGCCGCTACCAATTTGGCTTGCCAAGCGAATGCGCTGGGATTCGCCGCCCGAGAGCGTGTCGCCCGCACGGTCAAGGCCAATGTAGCCAAGCCCCACGCTAATCAGAAAATCCAAACGCCCGATGATTTCGCGGAGGAGCGGCGCGGCAATCGTCGTCTTGCTTTGGATGGATGCAGACGTCGCATTTTCTTCGTTCGCGAAATCGACTTTCGCAAACCAGTCGCGGGCTTCGGCAATGCTCATGTGATGCACGTCCATAATGTTCTTGCCCAAGATGCGCACCGCCAGATATTCGGGCTTCAAGCGTTCGCCGTGGCAGTCGGGGCATTCTTCGCCATCCTTGAAGTGACCAAGGCCGAGGCATGTTTCGCAGGCGCCCCAGTGCGTGTTGAAGCTGAAATGTTTCGGATTGAGCGCCGAATCCATGTACCAGCCACATTCCGGGCAGCCCGGCTTTTCGCTGGCCGAGAGGCGTTCTTCGCCATCGCAATCCACGTAGAGAATACCGTTACCGTCGCGGTAGCCACGTTCAAACGCTTCGACGAGGCGAGCACGGTTTTCTTCCTTGACGACCACGGAATCAACCACGGCGAGCAACTGCTTTTCGCGTGTCGGAATTTTCGGCAAAGGAAGCTCTACCAATTTATTGCCAAGATACGCCTTGCGATAACCCTTTTCCGTGAGAATCTTGGACAACTTAATTTCGTCCTTGATTTCGAACGGGGCAAGCACCGTCACCATCTTGTTGAGGTCGCGGTCAAAGGCAAACTGCACCAAGTCGCCTGCGGCGTAGGAGCTGACCGGCTTTCCACACTTCAAGCAATGAGCCGTTCCCACGCGGGCCCACAAAATGCGGAAGTAGTCGTAAATTTCCGTGAGTGTCGCGACCGTACTGCGCGGGCTCTTGCTTGCGCTCTTCTGGTCAATCGCAATCGCAGGCGCGAGTCCCGAAATGGAATCAATGCTACCGCGGTCGGGGCGGCCCAAGAATCGGCGAGCGTAAGTGCTGAGCGTTTCGACAAAACGGCGCTGCCCTTCGCTAAAGAGCGTATGGAAAGCAAGGCTAGACTTGCCCGAGCCCGAAACGCCCGTAATCACCGTGAGCTTGTGACGCGGAATCGTGACATCGATATTCTTGAGGTTGTGCTTGCGCGCTCCATGAACTTCGATATCGAGCGAGTAATCTTCGCCCTTTTCGTCCGTGCGGTCAAAATGCTTGTTTTCGCCATGCTTTTTCGCCAAAACCGGAGCCAAGTAGCGCCCCGTCTCCGACTTTTTGCATTTGGCAATTTGTTCGGGAGTTCCCGTGGCGATAATGCGGCCGCCGTTCACGCCCGCATCCGGGCCCAAATCGATAATCCAGTCTGCACACTTGATCACGTCGAGGTTGTGTTCAATCACCACGACGCTGTTGCCGAGACTACGCAAACGGTTCAAGCATTCGAGCAATCGGCGAATATCTTCAAAGTGCAAACCGGTTGTCGGTTCGTCGAGCAAGTAAAGCGTCTTGCCCGTACCCGGACGGCGGAGTTCCGAAGCAATTTTCACGCGTTGCGCTTCACCGCCGCTAAGCGTTGTCGAGGGTTGACCCAGCGTCAAATAGCCAAGGCCCACTTCGCAAAGGAGCTTGAGCGGTTCTGCAATTTTCGGAATGTCCTTGAAAAATTCAGCGGCATCGGCAATGCTCATGTCGAGCACTTCCGAAATATTCTTGCCTTTAAAATAAACTTCACGGGTCGCTTCGTTAAAGCGCTTGCCATCGCACACATCGCAAGTGACTTGAACGCTCGGCAAAATGTGCATGTCGATGACTTTCACGCCAGCGCCTTCGCAAGCGTCACAACGGCCACCCTTCACGTTAAAGCTGAAGCGGCTCTTCGTGTACCCGCGCACCTTGCTTTCTTCCATGCCCGCAAACAAGTCGCGGATATCGTCCCAAATTTTAGTATAAGTTGCCGGGTTACTGCGCGGGGTGCGTCCAATCGGCGTCTGGTCAATTTCAATGACCTTGTCAATGTTTTCAAGACCTTCCAAATGGTCAAACTTGCCGACCGGTTCTTCGGAATTGTAGAACACGCGAGCGAGTTCACGGCGCAAAATCTGGTTCACAAGCGTGCTCTTGCCTGAGCCCGAAACGCCAGTGACTACAGTAAACGCACCGCCGAGCGGGATTTCCACGTCGATGTTCTTGAGGTTGTTTTCGCAGGCGCCGCAAACCTTGAGCTTCGGCGTATTCTTGTCAATCTTCATGCGCTGCGATGGGATTTCAATCGCTTTGCGACCACTCAAATACGCGCCCGTGAGCGAAGACTTGTTCTTCTCCAGCTCTTCGACCGTGCCTGCCGCCAAAATGCGACCGCCCTCGACACCCGCCCCCGGCCCCACGTCAATCACGCAGTCCGCATGGCGCATCGTATCCTCGTCGTGTTCCACGATGAGAAGGCTATTGCCTTGGGCTCGCAAGCGTTCGAGCATCTCGAGCAACTTATCGTTATCGCGTGGGTGCAGCCCGATACTCGGTTCATCCAAAACATACAGCACACCCTGCAAGCCCGCCCCCACGGCGCTGGCGAGCCTGATACGCTGCGCCTCACCGCCCGAAAGCGTCGAAGCCTTGCGGCTAATGTCCAAATAACCAAGCCCCACCGCCTTCAAGAATCCAAGGCGCCCGCGAATTTCCTTGAGCACTTCGCGACCGATGCGCTGCTCCTTTGGCGATAGTTTTAGCTTGTCAAAAAACTCGACAGACTTTTCGACGGACCATTCCGTCATTTCGCAAATGTTATGACCGTGGAAATCGACTGCCGCCGCAATCCGGTTGATTCGCGTTCCGTGACATTCCGGACAAACGCCAATCTGCATGTACTTGCGGAAGTGGTAAATATGCCACATATCCCAAAGTTCCTGCATAATCGTCACCACGCCGCGTTCGCTCCCGCTGGGAGTCCCGTACAGCACGGCATCCTGTTGTGCCTTCTTGAGCTTGTTCCACGGCGTATCGAGCGAAAAATGCATTTCGTTTGCAATCGTGCGCAAATTGCGCCAGCCAAAATCGCTAAAGATGATGCAGCCGTCATCCTTCTTTTGCGGAGCAAGGCAACCCTGTTTTATAGACAAACTCGGATCCGGCACAATCAAGTTCACATCGAACTTGCAACTTTCACCGAGGCCGCGACAAGCCGGGCATTGCCCCTTCGGGTCATTAAAGCTAAAGAATCGCGGTTCGAGTTCCGGGATAGAAATTCCGCACTTCGGGCAAGCGAGCTGAGTACCCTGCAAGCGGTATTCGTCCTTCGCAGCAGCCCCACCCTGCGACGCATCCGCGGCACTTTCCGAGCCCGCAGCCTCCGGCGCCGTCAGCAAGAACGACACAAGCTTTCCGTCCGTGAGCTTGAGCGCACCTTCAATCGCCTCGCGCAAACGGCTCATGTTCTTGCGTTCGAGCGTCAAGCGGTCAATCACCACTTCAATCGTGTGCTTCTCGTAACGCACCAACAGCGGCACTTCTTCGAGCCTGTAAATCGTCCCATCGACACGTACGCGGACAAAGCCATTTTCCTTGAGCTCCGCCAACTCCTTGCGGTATTCACCCTTGCGCTCCTGCACAATCGGCGCCATCACCAAAATCTTTTTATTCTCGTCGCTAGCGTACAAGTTATCGACAATCTGATCCACCGACTGCGCCTGAATCACCTTGCCGCACTTGGGGCAATGCGGAACGCCGAGGCGCGCGAACATCAAACGGTAATGGTCCAAAATCTCGACCACCGTCCCCACCGTACTGCGCGGGTTCCGGTTCACCGTCTTCTGGTCAATCGAAATCGTCGGCGAAATTCCGCGAACGCTTTCCACGTCCGGGTGCTTCATGCGCCCGATGAACTGGCGTGCATACGCCGAAAGCGACTCCACAAAGCGACGCTGTCCTTCCTGGAACACCGTATCAAACGCCAAACTCGACTTGCCCGAGCCCGAAACGCCCGTGACCACGACAATCGAGTCGCGGGGAATCGTCAAATCGACATGGCGGAGGTTGTGTTCATGAGCATCGCGGATTTCAATAGATTTCGTCATGACCGCAAATATAGAAAAAGAGTTCCCAAATGTCTAAAAAATAGTGAACATTTGGATAGAAATTGTTATTTTACAGAACGCGCAGGTACAGAAAATAATACTATATTAGCTCCAACTTAAAAGGAGCTGGAATTAATGAGAATCATTCTCTATACATTTTTGTTCACATTTTGGTTAATCGCCTGCGGAGACAACGATCCATCTTCGCCCCAAGACAGCGATATTTCCTCTACGGAATCATCTTCGTCAAAAAAGAGTTCTTCTTCACAGAAAAAGAACTCCTCGACCAAGGAAAAAAGCTCTTCATCAAAGGCAAAGAGTTCTTCCTCTAAGGCCAAATCGTCTTCTTCGGCAAAACAGTCTTCGTCCTCCGCAAAACAGTCTTCATCGTCAGTACAGTCTTCGTCCTCCGTATTTTTGTTCAAAATCGAAAACGATGACATGATTCTTGATTTAAAGCAGATGAAGGTCACCGACAAACGCGATGGCCTTATCTACGATGTTGAAGTCCGCGAAGACAGCACCGTCCATATGATCCAGCCCATCAATCACGAAATACCTGAAAGTACATGGTGTTTCAACGATTACCCTGCGAACTGCGAGCGATACGGCCGTTTATACAAATGGGATATGCGAACACAAGGAATCGGAACCATAAATTATTGCAACTCGGTCTTAACAAATCCGTGCCCAACAGGATGGATCCGGGATAAAAACGGAACCAAAGGTTTTTACGGAGGTTACCGCACTGCCGGCGGTCAATATAGAGGATTCGACAAAGTTCAAATTTATTGGTCAGATAAAGCTGGCGGAACCATGGAAAGCAATCAACAGTGTTCTAAAGAAATCTATGTAGGAATATTTTACAAGGATTCCACAAACAACTATCATATACCTACAGACTGGGATAGTTGGGGAGGCATAAAACTAAACAGGTATAACGCCGTCAACATCCATTGCGCCTGGAAAAATAAATTAAAACCACCTGAAGGCACCGTATTTCCGAAGCCAGACTTCGAATTTCCCGACAACACCCTCAAAAATACGAGGGAGCGACCTTTTGAGGATTACGAACAACTTGAAGATGAACGTGATGGTTTTGTTTATGACGTAGTCACAATAGGAAATCAAACCTGGATGACACAAAACCTGCGTTTCGAAATTGAAAATAGTTACCGCAGCCCCAATAGTCGTAACATATACCTCGGACTATACTACGATTGGGAAGACGCTCACAACTACTACGCAGACGATTCTTTAGTATGGCCCATTCAAGGCGTATGCCCCAACGGATGGCATATACCAACGCTCGCCGAATGGAACACCTTATTCAATTACGTCAAGGAACAAAATAACGGCCATTATATCAGAAAAACACTGACATCAACAAGGAAATGGGGCGATGTTGAACCCGCAGGCACCAACACATACGGATTTGAAGTAATTCCGTCAAGTTACGTATATGTCGAAGATGGACGCGTGAGGTCTCCATCTCTTAGCGCAAAAGTTCTCTTTATGGTATCTGGCGATGGTTACACGTTTTCCGATGCAGCAATCGCTTTCGAATCCCCTGAAGAAGATGTCGAACCATATCTCTACCATTGGCCATACACCTACGATTCTAAAATCAAGCCCAACATCCGTTGCGTAAAAGGGCAAGGCACCCGCGGAATACAAATACCGTACGAAGATTAACGCCCCCCCCATAACCGCAAAAACCTCCGTCAAAACGGAGGTTATTTTCATTTCAAAGAGAGACAACTTCACAAAACGTTCTTATTGGGCCAAGTCCGCACGGAACCATTCACCGTAAGCGAGCACTTCGGTATGAGCGTTTTCGATGCAGTCCGGATTCGGCTTATAGCGACTCCGGTTCAAATTCAACGAATCGCCAACACTCATTTCATCAGGAGTTTTCCAGACATCGCCGCACCATGTCCGACTACTAAAGCCTTTATGCGTAATTTTCGAATTTCTATCAATGAGCCCTTCGCAATCCTGCACAAGGAACCCTACTGTAAAATACATACATGTTTGGGGATAGGTTCCGCCTCGAACGACTTCGGTCAATTCCACTTGACCTTGAGAAACCTTGGTCAGGACATGCCCTGTCGGTTGAGCGCCATCGTTTGACTCGACAATATAAAGCTTGCAATTTTCTTGGTTCAGTCGATTGCCCGCAACTTCGGCTGTATTCGGGAAATACTTGGCAACCTCAGAAACGCCAATCTCCTTAATCGGCGATTTATCGATAGCTATAATGTCCGGATTTGCGTCCAACGAATCCTGGGGTACAACAATTCCGGGGTAACTCCCGTTGTACGCAAGCACATGGCTGTCAAACGAAAGTTCGTTCGGGTCATCCGTGTACTGCGCCACGTAATTTTCCAGAGAGGCGATTTTGACAGCCGAATCTTCGTAACTCGCTTTCACATCCCCCAATTGCTGCACCTTATCGCTAGCCGAACCTTCCGAATCAGCGGCCACCGTGTTAGAACCGTTAGAACAACCGACAAGGGTCATGAACGAAACACAGCATATAGCGGCCACATTCGTGGTTATAAATTTTTTGCAAGACATCATCAAACTCCTTTTTTTGATTTGCTACCGTTATTCATACCAATAAAATAGATATCCTCCACATTAAAGTCAATGTTTCAAATTATACAAATATTTACTTTTTTATTAATATTGCCAAATTCTCATAAAACAAATGCAGTTATATTTTCCATATTATACAAACCGTATGATATACGCCAAGCACCATATTTTTCTATTTTTAGAGTAGGATTTATCGATTCTTAACAAACACAAACAGGATTTATATGAAAAACAAGAATAAACTAGCGCCTTTTTTATTGAATATATCTGTTGCCGCTTTTTTCAGCGCATGCCTTGTGGCTTGCGGTTCCGACTCCAGCAGCAACCCCGATTTAAGCATTTCAACAGAAAATTCCAGCGCAGGGACGAACTCCAGCGCCGCAAATTCCAACAACGACAAGCCATCTTCCAGTTCGTCAACCGTCCGGGCCACCAGTTCAAGTTCATTTTCTAAAGCTCTATTCCTGAACGAAAATATTTCGTACGGCGAAATAACCGACGAGCGCGACGGACAGACCTACAAGACCGTACTAATCGGATCAAGATACTGGATGGCAGAAAACCTGAACTTCAAGACAGAGAACAGCTATTGCGTCAACGACAACGATACGTTATGCCTCAAGTATGGCCGTCTGTACACATGGTCCGCCGCCATGGATAGCACAGGCGCATTCTCCACAAGCGGTTTAAACTGCGGAAACGGAACAAAATGTACAGCCGATTCCATCGTCCGTGGCGTTTGTCCGCAAGGCTGGCATCTGCCCAACTACAGTGAGTTTTCGGCTCTCTATGGTTACGCAGGAGGGATTAGAATCGCCACACGGACACTCAAGACCCGCTATGAATGGGGCGGCGGACATGGAAACGAGCTTGGCTTTTCAGCCGTTCCCGCCGGTTACAGAGAAGACGAAGGATATTATTACTCCCTGAAGAAAGGCGCTTATTTCTGGTTAAACAGCGAATCATACGAGACACACGCGCAATGGGCCCAAATGTACGACCCCGGCGAATTAAGGGCAAACACCTACTACAACGGAGATATCATAACAGACTGGTATTTCGCGGAATTCAGGACACAGCCAAAGTCCAACGCCGCCTCTGTCCGCTGCGTCAGGGATTCAATTCCTGGCGACACGACCATAAAACCGTTCAGCTGGCGCTATATGGACCCCGAGTTTTCGTACGGCACAATGACAGACGAACGTGACGGAAGAGTGTATCGAACTACCACCATCGGTAGTCAAACATGGATGGCCGAAAACCTGAATTTCAAGACAGAACACGGAAGATGCCTCCATAGAGTTGACGAAAACTGCGAAAAATACGGGACTGTCTATCCGTGGAGCGACGCAACTGACAGCATTGCAGAATTCTCGGATAACGGCAAGGGCTGCGGTTACATAGGATTCCATGGTACCGCCCCATGCGAAATCACCTACCCGGCGCGGGGCATTTGCCCCCAAGGGTGGCACCTTCCCTCTACCGAAGAATTTTCAACATTATTCGATGCCGTCGGAGGTCCGGAAGTCGCCGGAAAGATGCTCAAATCGAAAACGGAATGGTACTCAGGCACCGGATTGGACTCATTCGGTTTTACAGCACGTCCGGCTGACAATTTTTACGATTATTCACCATCTACAGTCCTAAGGACAGAAACTGGATTTTGGTCATCCAATAAATCAACTGCCGTTATTATAAGCTTTGATTATAAGCAAGACAGCGTTTTTGTCGGCGAACAAGACAATCGTTCTGTATGGTACATCCGCTGCCTAAAAGATTAGGCTACATGCCCTTGCCAAGAAAGCTCCGTTTAGCTATATTCACCCCACCATCCGACTATGGGGATATAGCTCAGTTGGTAGAGCGACAGGTTCGCAATCTGTAGGTCATGGGTTCGACTCCCACTATCTCCACGCAAAAGAGGCAAGCATCAGCTTGCCTCTTTTGTTTAGCATCGATACAAGAATCTCATCCCTCAAAGCTGCGAAGCAGCGACCTCACACCTCAAGACCTCTAAATATCCCACTTGGCACCGAGTTTCAATTGCGTACGCATGTAGCTTTCGGTGTATTTTCCTTGATAATATCGGGGCAAATTATAGCGTTTATACTTGCGATCCAGTCCTAGATAAAAGTTCATCTTCCAATATTGCCACGAAACCGTCACCCCGTATGAGCCATCGAATCTTTTGATTTTCTTGTATTCTTCATCGGGGCCATCAACGGCAAAACCATAGAACAAGCTCACATTCGCCTCGACCGCGATGCGGTTCTTAAACTTGTACGAAATCCTAGGACGGAAAACCGGTCCGAGCCAAGATCCTAAAGTCTGGCGGAACACAAGACTTTCTAACGAGGGTTCCTCCAACAGTTCAGTCGTCCCCCCGGACCATTCATAAATTTCTTTCGATTGATAGTATTCTTCATATGCTTGGCCATACTCTTTCAAAGACTGATCAAGTGCCTTATAATCAAAAGCAGAATCCGCCTCGAATTTCGCACCTAGATAAACCGTCCCGTTCAAGCCCTCGGCAGCAGTCCTGTGCCACGATGCGTAAAACGCAAACGACATCGGTCCCGATGTTCGGTAAAACGCCCACGCCACTGTACCTATGCGCTGTTTTTCGAATCGGTACCAATCCTTTTCAAACCAAAGCAAAAAATCGGACGAAAGTTCCTCGCCCTCAATATTGAAATCGTACCCCACATCTAGGAGCATTCCACGTCCTATAAGTGTGTATTCCAATCCAAGGACTAGGTTCCAGTCATTCGTATCGAGCAGCGGCATGTTATCGTTATTCAAAAAGTAATCGGCCTGTACAGATGCGGCGAACGTATGCGACCATTTCCTGCTCACGTAATCCAGATATGGATTCACATTCAGAAAAAGGTCTCCGCCTTTTTCCCCTTCGTCCATGCCGGTCTCTTTGTAGTGCAGTCCATAGAGTCCAAGTTCGCCCGCCACATGGAACTTCCACGACGATTCAGCATTGTCCAAGCCCGCAGAATCGCTGCTTGTATCGCCTAAAGCCGCCTTGTATTCGCGGATAATCTCTTGAATTTCCTCGGTATATTCGCCCGGCAAGGCCGCAGCTTCTTCAAAAGCTTGAATGGCCGCAGGAATATCGCCCGATTCCTCGAATTTCATCGCACGGTAATACGCTTCTTCTTGCGTCTCGGCAAAGAGCGCAGTCACAAGCATCACCACCATCAAAAAGAACAAACGCAACATTACTTTCTCAGGAAATCTCCCTTATTTCCAGCCAAACGGCTTAATAGGTTCAACCTTCGGTTTTTTGCCACGTTCATACGGATTGAACGGACAAACTTGTTTGCCATCAGGGCGTCCCATCGGGGGCTTAGGAGTACCAAACGGGGGAAATCCATGTGGGCCTTTTATTTGTTCGATCTCGTTCATTTTCTGTTCACGAACAAGTTCTTCCTTTGGTTTCTCTGCCTTCTTATCGATAGGAGGCAGAGACATTTCCAAGGCAGATGACTTCACAGACGCTTCGCGCATCTCGTTCTTTTCGAGAGCCGTCTTGTTTCTCAAATCCTTGAGAATCTGTTCGCGGGCGGCACGGCGTTCTTCACGCATTTTTTGCCAATCCACGTTTTCCTTTTCCGTCATCTTCGGAACGTTGTTCAAAGCCTCACGAGCTTCGACAGGTGTCGAAACGCTGGCCTCTGGGCGAGAATCTAAATCGCCTGCCATGGCGGTCGCCGCCACCACAGCAGATGCCACTACGATTTTTTTCATGACCACACTCCTTAATTTAAGCATTTTCATGTTCAGAGACCCCCTACCCTTTAAAATCTTCCTTTTTCAGATTCAAACGTTCCATGATTTCGCGAAGCACCTTGCGGTCAATGCCAAGGATTGTCGCCGCCAAAGTGAGGTTCGCGTTGGCATCCCTGAGTGCATGGGAAATCACTTCGCGTTCGACCGCTTCGCGGGCTTCCTTGAGCGTGCGCGGCGAAGCCTTCGCCTGAACCTGCACATCGTCCAGACCCAAATCCTTAGGCTGAATCACGCCATGTACCGCCTGGACCAAACCTTTCTGGATGCGGTTTTCAAGTTCGCGGACGTTACCCGGCCAGTGGTAACCGAGCAGCGCCTTTTCGGCATTGCGGCTCAGGTGGAATTTACCGCGACCGTATTCTGCGCCGTAACGTTGTATAAAATTTTCTGCCAAAAGCACCACGTCCTGACCGCGGTCCCGGAGCGGAGGAAGTTCCAAAGGCAACACCTGAATGCGGAAGTACAAATCTTCGCGGAAACGCTTTTCGCGAACAGCATCTTCCAAATCGACATGAGTAGCACTGATAACGCGCACGTTCACCGGAATTTCGCGGTTGTCGCCCACACGGGTGATGTGCTTTTCTTGCAGCACACGCAAGAGTTTCACTTGCATATTGAGCGGGAGTTCACCGATTTCGTCAAGGAAAATCGTACCGCCGTCGGCTTCCTCAAAAAATCCTTTCTTATTTTCAATCGCACCCGTAAACGAACCTTTCGCATGCCCGAACATCAGCGATTCCATCAAGTGTTCGGGAATCGCGCCGCAGTTCACCGCAATAAACGGCTTTTCGGCGCGAGGGCTATGCTTGTGGATGTAACGCGCCATCACTTCCTTGCCAGTCCCCGTCTCGCCACGGATAATCACCGGGAGCGGAAGTGGCGAGAGCTTATCCGCCATCGCAATCACATCGACCATGGACTTGGAGGAATAAACAATACCGTCTTTACGGACAACATTTTTCAAGGTATCCAGCGATTCCTTGTCGCGCAAACGGTCGTATGCGGCAAAAGCGAACTTTTCGCAGACAGCGACAAAGGAATCAAAAAGTTCGCTATCTTCTTCGGTAAAAGGTTCCTTGCGGGCCGCACGCTGCAAATAAAGATACCCGGCCTCGGATTCCGGCGTACGGAACGGAGAAACCATGATACTCGTCAGCTGGTTTTGCACAATCGACTTGGACAAATCCGCCGATTCATCATCGAGCTGGTTCCATACGACGGCGCTTTTTTCGCTTTTAGCCAGCTTGACGGCCGAAATCGAAATGGAAACTTTTTCTGGATTTGAAAAATGGAGCGGATTCTCGCCACCGATGTCCAAGACAGCGGCATCCGCATGCAAAACACCCTTCGCTACTTCAAGGATTTTCGGAAAAAGCGCCTCTGGCTGTTCTTCGTCCAAAAGCGTCTTGACCACATCAAGCATCTGTTCCGTGGCAAGCATTGATTCCGATTTCATAACTAAGCCCTTTAAGCGATTACACCGTTATTCAGCAGAAGGCACTGGGAGTTCCGAAAGCAAGCTATCGACCTTCAAATTCGGGGCGTTCTCGCTTTCCACAGAAGACTCAATATTCCTCGACCGTTTTAACAGTTGGTCCCCCGTCGCATCGATACTGAAACTCATTGTTCCACTCGAAAGCAACAGCATTATCAAAGCTAATATAAGAATGAAAACGCCCAAAACGGCCCATTTTAGCCCATTTTTTTTCTTACAGACCATAAAGGGAAGGTCTTTTTCAAGGGCGTTTGGAACTTTTCGTGCCACATTTGAAATATTTTCCGGGCATTTCAAATAGGACTCTACAAACTGCGCCTCGGAAGACGAAAGCGCTATTTCGCCGTGCCCTACCTTGTCGAGCGCAATTTCCAAAAGTTCGTCCAATTCGTCAAAATCTTCAACACGTTCAGCAGCATCCGAACGGAGCAACCCCGCCCATAGCGGCTCGAGAGCCGAAAGCAGCAACGCCCCCTCGGGAGTATTGAACGCGCCTGTCGAATAGAGCTTTTCCGTGACATCCACTTTCTCTACATTCGCCATCTGCTCGGCAAAACGCTCATATCCATCTGCCTGAACCAAGTCTTCGCCTGCAATCCAGCGGTACAGCAAAAGTCCAAGGCTGAACAAGTCACTTTTTTCGTCCGCCTTTTTGCCCTGGAATCGCTCCGGAGCTGCATACGCAAGTGCCCCAGGGCCAACAATCCCGCAGTCGATGACAACCGTCCGCAAGCCACTCGCCGCTTTTGCAGCTGTTTTTGCAACTTTTGCACGTTCAACATTCGATCCGTCAGCCGAAAATATCACGTTCGCCGGGTTCAAGTCCCCATGCGACACGCCCTGCTTGCGCAATGATGCAAGCGTACTTGTCACCTGGCGTAAAGCAAAAAGGGCAACAGCCACCGGGATTTGCCCCAATTTATCCGAAACGACACCTTCGACGAAATCGTAAATCAAGTAAGGCGTCCCGTCACGGCGCCCCCATTCCTCAATACGGTACAAGCCGGACTCATGTACTTTATATACATTTTCAACAACATTTTCGTCAAACGAGAAACCGTCGTTGTACCACTTCAGCACATACGGAGCACCGCCAATATTCAAAAGGTAAATCGATGATTCGCCGCCCACATGCAACAAGGCGCCACCGGCCACAGAATCTAACATTGAATTTCCGGACGTTTTCATTGCTTACCCGCTCACAGCTTACCCGAATAGACCATAGCCTTCAGTGAATCTTCCGCCACATGCGTCCACTTGGCAAGCACAGGATCTTGCGGTAAAGCCTCATGCCCCATCGACCAGATGTCCCACGCCGATTCGTAATCGTGCGCATTCCAGTAGAGGTTTCCGAGATTCACGTAAGCTGATGCAAATTTCGGTTCGCGGGTCACGATGTACGCATAAATTTTCTTTGCGCCGTCGATATCGCCTTGACCGCCGAGAATCAGGGCCTTCAAGTTATAGCTAAAGTAATTTAGAGGATCCAACTGGATAGACTCGTCCAACAGCCGCATGACCTTGGCTTGTTCGTTTTCGGCAAGCATCGCACGGGCAAGGTAGAATAGCGATGTCGAATACAAGGGTTTCACCTTTTCGCTGCTATCGACTGCGGACAAAATTCTGAATTCACGGACAGTACGTTCCCACAGTGCAAGCGTATTCCCCCTCACGCGTTCCTTGTCTTCGGCGATGGCATAATAGGCAATCGCAAGACCGTAGCGGGCATCCCGGTTCGCGGGTTCGCAATCCAGGACTTTTGAAAAATTCGCAATAGCACGGTCGTAATCGCCAATGCGGAGAGCCGCGTCGCCACGATTCATGTCGTTTCCGTTGCATGCACAAAGAAGTAACACGAAAAAAATTGCGACAACCGCCCCAACAGCGCTACGCAAACGATTATAAAGAACCCGTCCTAACATGGTAGTAAGTATATATAAAATTTGAGACGAAAGATGTGGAAAAGTAGGAAGTAGGCAGTGGTTAGTGGCGAGTAAGCACTGGTCAGGGGGCATCAGCATTCGTTCCGAACTCCGACTTTCCCCCTAGTAACTAGGAACTCAGAACTAGTAACTTCAAGCACCTAACTCCTAATTAAAAAAACTCTCCGGATATCCAGAGAGCGTTCTAAAAACAAAATTTATTTTCGATTACTTTTCGATTTCGTACTGAGCAACGACTTCGCCGTTAGCGTCAAGAGCACGGACGACGTTTTCATCGCGCTGGAGAGTGAGATTCGTGGTTTCACCCTTGGATGTCGTGTACTGCACAGAGAGGGAGCCGTCTTCGTTCTTCACAGCAGCAACGGAGTTGCCCTGAGCATCCTTTTCGAAGTAAGAGTCTCCAGAAGCCATCGGATTAGAACCCGTCCAGAATTCAATGGAGTTAAAAAGGAGGGCGTCGCCAAGCAAGCTAAGTTCGTAGACCGGCACGATCCAGAGCAACACGTGCATGCAGAAATTTGCCCACTTATTGCCGAAGGTTCCATTCCACTTATGGACCTTGTTGAATACGGCGTAGCTACCATAGCAGCCGGTCAGCGCAATTGCACCAGCACAGAGAAGGGCCAGGATTCCTTTTTTCATAGTTATAAACTCCTTATATTTAGGTGTCTTTTTGTCTTTGACAGAAAAAAATATAAGAAACATTGCTGTTCTTTGCTAGAATTTTACGGTTCGTAACTCATAAATTTACAAAGTTCCGGCAATTTCCGTGAGAAGCATCACATGAGGTTCAAAAAAACTCATTTTTTTAAGGTTCCAGGGTTTCACCCAGCGAAAACCGTCATATCCGTTTAATTGGATGTAGTTTTTCTCTAGTTCCACATCGTAACCCAAAAGGCGAACGGTCTCGCCCGAAACTAGCCCGCACACGCTGTTTTCAGCCATAAAATCAACAGCACCAACGACATGCATGTTCTTGGGGCGTACCGTCAATCGTTCGAAAAATCCCCGCTCCAAAGCTTCCTCAAACGTCTCGTTTTCATCCAAAACCTCAGTCGGGAACTCCCAAAGACCGGAATACGCTCCCCCCAAAGGCCTTTTGCACACCAAAATTTTCCCCTTTCGACAGACTATTCCGCAAACAGCCAGCATTTTTCTCCTCCCCCTGAGATTTTCATCATATCTTTTCTTTTAAAAATCTTTTATCTTTCCGCTAAATCTACAAAAAACATATATATTAGATATAATTTGTCGGTTTGGAAAAGGAGAAAAATTTATGAAAACGCTAACTAGACTTGCATGCATTATCACGTCTATTGCGATTTCTTCGGCTTTTGCAGCAAAGGCGCCCGCGACAAAGCAAGCACCAAAACAGCAAGAACCGCTCGTTGTCTGGATCATGCCGAACGGAGCATCTCCACAAGAAACGCTTGAACAGAGACTCAATCTTTTTACCAAGAAAACAGGCTTAAAGACAAAAATTGTCGTTCTGGACTGGGGAGAAGCCTGGAACCGCATTTCCACGACACTTTCTTCTGGCGTTGACGCACCGGATGTACTGCAACTCGGCACCACCTGGATTCCGTATTTTGCCTCCCGTGGTGAAATCAAGCCCCTGAACGAATGGCTCCCGAAGATAGACTCCACGAGATTCGTACCCGTCAGCTGGAATACGACCCGCATCGACACCGACACGACCATCTATTCCGTTCCGTGGTTCATCGACATCCGCCCGATTCTCGCCAACAAGCGCGTCCTAAAGAAAAACAACATCAAGCCCGAAGATGTGGCGACATTCGACGGTTTCGTGAATGCTATCCGCAAGGTGAACGATAGCCACGAGACTCTCGAAGACGGCACCAAAATTCGTGCGTTTGCGTTCCCGGGCAAGAGCGACTGGAACATTCCGCATAACTTTGCGCCCTGGGTCTGGAGCAACGGCGGCGATTTCATTTCCAAAGACAAAGAGGGCAAATGGAAAGCGAGCATCCTCACTCCAAAGAGCATTTACGGCATAGCCAAGTACTTGAGTTTCGTACTGGATTCCCTCGTGAGCACGGACGCTTTGCAAATGAACACGGCTCAAATCGTGCAGCACTTTAACGCAGGCGAACTCGCCTTTATCGTGAACACGTCCGAAGTCATCATGCAGACGCGAATCGAAGGCGCCAAGGGCGGTCTCATCAACACGGGAATCGGCAAGGACAGCGTCATGGCGCTCCCCATCCCGACCGGTACGGAGGGCTCTGTCTGCTTTATCGGCGGCAGCAACCTCGCAATCCCGACAAATAACAAAAGACCGGAAGCCTTGGAACTTTTACTTTATCTCACCAACGACGAAAACCTGGATGCCTATACCAAGCAGATTGGCATGCTCCCCGCCTCGAAGAAGGTGCTCAAGAACTGGTCCAAGGACAACGATTACAAGACTATCGTCACGATGCTCGATTTCGGAAAGACCTACACGGCCATTCCCGAATGGGGCGACATCGAACAAATTCTCGTCTCGATGTTTAGTGCCATCTGGGACCATCTCGAAATCCCGGCGCTCTACTCCGAAGAAAAGATTTACGAAATTCTCATGGGCTATTCGAACGAAATCAACAAGAGACTGAACCACAGGACTACAGACGACTTGACGTTCGCCGAATTCCGCGACATCTGGCATAAGGCGCTTAACATCAATGACGACAAGGAAAAAAAGAACCTCAGCAGCGAACAACAGAAACAAAACGAAGAGATCAGCAAAGGAATCAACCCGACGCCCTGGGTTTTTGCCATCGCAGTACTCGTAGGATTTATATTTGCATTCAGCCGTCGAAAAAAAAGCTAGTCCGACACCAAAACACCAGCCGTAACCATCATGAGTAGCCTAAAGTTATCTAGCCTTACGAACAGCATCATCATCAAGAGCTTACTGCTTTTGATTATTTCGATGCTTCTCATCGTAACGATAGGAACTTACATCTTCACGCAAAAGCAGATGAAGACAACGCTACAGCTGAGTTACGACACCAACGAGACCCAGTTACAACAGCTTGCAAACACCGTCAACAATGAAATGGAACAGTTCGCAAGCCGTCTTACGCTACTCGCCAAGACTTCCGAAATCCAGAGCATGGACAAGTTTACCGCGGCGGGTTACCTCAAGAGCTACAACATATCGTCGCTCTTTATTTCTGGTGAATCCATTTCGCTATTCGACAGGAATTACAACCTTATCTGCAATAATGCTATGTTGGGGTCCGAAAAAATCAGTTACCCCATCGAGTTCAACCGGATTTCGCCACACCGTCCCACGATTTCTCCATGGTACCGCGATACGGACGGAACCCCAAAACGCGCCTTCGGTGTTGTCGTTTCGGACCGGGCCATGGGCGACGGGCGACTTATCTCGAACTTTTCCATTCGCCGTCTTTGGAAATATTTTTCCGAATATCGGGTGGGCCAAAACGGCATCCTCATCGCCTGCAACAGCCAAGGAGAAATCCTCTACCATCCGGACATGAGGACATGGCTCAACGGAGTCCATAAAATATCCGAACTTGGACTCGACGACATGAACATCAAGCAGAACAACGACAAAAGCATCCGTTTCTTGACTCTTGAAAACGGTTCGGCTTATCTCATCAACAAGACATTCAACCCGAGCTATGATTTAGCCCTTATAGCCCTCCAGCCCAAGAGCGAAATCGATGCGATGGTCGCCTCGGTCAAACACATCAGCCGAATTATTCTCTACTGTTCCATCATCGCCATTTTGCTCGTGTCGCTCTGGCAGATTTTAATCGTATGTAAGCCGCTCAACAACCTGATCGACCACATTTCACAAATTACCGAAGGCAACCTCGACATCGAAGAATTCAAGGCCAAGAGCAGCCAAGACGAAATCGGCAGACTTGCAAAGGTTTTCAACCAAATGCATGCCACAATCAAGCGGCAAATTCAGGAATTGAACAAGCACAGGGATATTCTCGAAATAGAAGTCAAGGAACGCACTTACGAACTTGAACAAGCGAACCGGAAACTGGATATTATTTCACGAACAGATGAACTGACACAGTTGCCAAACCGACGCGACATGCACAGGACCATCGAAAGGGAAGTCGATCGAGCCATCCGTATGTCGCGACCCTTCAGCATCATCTTCATCGACATCGACCATTTCAAGGATGTCAACGACACCTACGGACACGCCGCAGGCGATGCGGTGCTCAAGTCTGTCGCAAGCACTATCCGCAGCCTACTCCGCAAATACGATGTACTGGCCCGCTATGGCGGCGAAGAATTCCTGACGCTTTTACCCGAGACGGAGCTGAAAGACGCCGCCCATGTTGCCGAACGATTCCGCAAACATATCCAAAACCAGACCATATTCTTTGGAGACCAGGAAATCAAGGTCACAATTACACTGGGCGTTTCCCAGTTCGACAGTAAACTTGGAGCAGAACGTTGCATCCAGCTTGCCGACAAGGCGCTGTACGAAGGCAAAGAAAACGGACGAAACAGGGTTGTCCTCTGGAAAGACGATAAAGCCGTAGAAAACAAACACGCGTAAAAAAGCCGCGCAAAATTTCTATTTTTGCGTTCATGAATATTGACTTCAACCGACGACTATCCATTGCGCCGATGCTAGACTGCACCGACCGCCATGAACGCTACTTTTTGCGCCTGCTTTCGAAGCACGTTTTGCTCTACAGTGAAATGGTCGTCGCTACGGGACTTTTGCACTGCGAAAACACCGACATGTTCCTCGGACACGAAACGTTTGAGCACCCAGCCGTATTGCAACTGGGCGGAAACGACCCGACAAGCCTCGCCCGCGCATCGAAACTCGTGGAAGCGGCAGGATTCAGCGAAGTCAACCTGAATTGTGGCTGCCCCTCGGACCGTGTACAGAACGGGAATTTCGGCGCATGCCTCATGAAAGAGAAGAACACTGTTGCCGACTGCTTCAAAGCCATGCAAGACGCAGTCTCAATCCCCGTTTCCATCAAATGCCGCATCGGCGTCGATGACCTGGACAGCTGGGAATTCTTCACGGACTTCATCCAGACCGTGCGCGATGCCGGCTGTAAAATCTTTATCGTTCACGCACGCAAGGCCTGGCTCAAGGGACTCTCGCCCAAAGAGAACCGCGAAGTGCCACCCCTCCACTACGAGTTCGTCCACCGCCTCAAGGCCGAAATGCCGGACTTGAACATCAGCATCAACGGCGGCATCAAGACCCTCGACCAAATCGAAGAGCAACTGCAGGACCTCGACGGCGTCATGGTCGGCCGAGAAGCCTACGAGAACCCGTGGTTCCTGCGTGATGCCGATGAACGCATCTTTGGGGACAAACGCCCGACAAGCGACAACCCCGCCGACGTTATCGCCGGAAAAGCCCGCCCCACCACCCGCAAGACACTCCTCGAAGCATACCTCCCCTACGTTGAAAAACAGACGGTCGAGGGTTGCCCAGCCACAATTCTCGTGAAGCACCTCTACGGCCTGTTTACAGGACTCCCCGGAGCCCGCAAATACCGAGCCATGCTCAGCAACGAAAGCCCCCGCGCTAAAGATTACGGCGGAGCAGTCGCCCTGATCCGTCAAGCCATGGAAATGGTGAGTGAGGGGTGAGGTTTGGGGTATGGGCACGGGCCTTACGGCCCTTTGAGGTATGAGTAATTTGCCCAAAGCGAAGCGTGCCCAAAGTGCGAAGCACGACCTCATAGCACAAAGCGTAGCGTGCTCAAAAGCGTGCAAAACGAGTTTACGAACGAGCCCATCCCTCATTCCCCATAGGCGTTCTTTCGTCTAAAAATCACCCCCCACCCCTTGACAAAAGAGCATTTTTTTTCTCTATTTGGTGTCGTATTTTTTTAATTAACCTTTAACGGAGATACAATATGCCTTGCGGAAAGAAAAGAAAGCGCAGGAAGATTGCGACTCACAAGCGTAAGAAGCGCCGTCGTCGTGACCGTCACAAAAAGAAACTTCGCTAATATCCGTTAGCATTTTCTTGTGATTTCCTGTAAAAGACGGAGTGTAAAAGCTCCGTTTTTTCGTTTTTCATTTAGGAAAGTGCACGTTTTTAGCGCAAAAAAGACATCTATTGATTAAAAATCATACGATAAATAGGGCTCGCCCAAAGGAATAGAAATGATAGATCGCAACAAACACTTCCTCCGCTTGACCGACTGGAGCGAAGAAAAAGTTCTCGAAACCATCGAGATAGCCTCGCGTCTCAAAGCCGAAGTTCACGCCGGCAAGGTATCTGACCGTCTCCACGGCCAGAACATCGCCATGTTCTTCGAAAAACCGTCGCTGCGAACTATTACGACTTTCCAGGTGGGCATGAACCAGCTCGGCGGTCACGCCGTGCTCCTCGCCCCGGATTCTATCGGTCTTGGCAAACGCGAAAGCGTCAAGGATGTCGCCCGCTGCCTCAGCCGCTGGGTGAACGCCATCGTCGTTCGTTGCTTCAAGCAGCAACTCGTCGAAGAACTTGCTGAATACGGCACCATCCCGGTCGTGAACGCATTGACGGACGATTGCCACCCGTGCCAGGCCATCGCCTTCGCGCAGATGATCAACGAAAACCTCGGCGGATTTAAGAACGCCGATGGAAAGCCCAAGACGGTCGCCTTCATCGGTGACGGCAACAACGTCGCAAACTCCTTCCTCGCCCTAGCCGCCAAAGTCGGCATGAACTTCACGCTCGCCTGCCCCAAGGGATTCGAACAGCCCGCCAAAGTCGTCGAAGAAGCACAGGAAGGCCTCAAGAAGCACGGCTGCCAGTACCGTGTGTTCAACGACCCGAAGGAAGCCGTCAAGGACGCCGACATTCTCTACAGCGACGTCTGGGTTTCGATGGGCCAGGAAGGCGAAAAGGCCACGAAGCAATCCCACTTCTTGCCGTTCCAGATCAACGACGAACTCTTGAAGCTCGCTCCGGCACATTGCAAGGTCAGCCACTGCCTGCCGGCACACCGCGGCGAAGAAATCACGGACTCCGTGATGGACAACCTCGACGTGAACATGAGCTACGAAGAAGCTGAAAACCGCCTCCACGCCCACAAGGCAGTGCTGTGGCAGGTGATGAAGCCCTTTAAATAACTCCGCAAAAATTTGGGCCCGCGAGAAATCGCGGGTCTTTTTTATATTTAATTCCATGGAAACCTACATTTTTCAACATGTTGAATATGAAGGTCCGGGAGCGATTCTCCCCTACCTAAAGGCCAAGGGCCACAATGTGCATATCGTCAGGCTTTACGATGGCGACAAGATTCCCCACGAAGACGAAGTGGACTTCGCCATTTTGATGGGCGGCCCTATGAGTGTTCTAGAAGAGACGGAGTATCCTTACTTCGTTCGCGAAAAGGAACTTTGCTGCGACATGGTGCAGCTGGGCAAGCCTATTCTCGGCATTTGCCTGGGAGCCCAGATGATTGCAAACGCATTTGGCGCAGCCATCAGGAAAAATCCCGAAAAGGAGATTGGCTGGTTTCCTGTAAGTTTTGACGCTAGCGTCGAAGGCGGCAACAAGGTTTTGGACCTGCCCAAGAAACTGCAGGCTTTCCATTGGCACGGCGAAACCTTCGACATCCCCGAAGCGGCAACATCTTTCGCCAGCAGTGAAGCCTGCAAGAATCAGGCATTCAAGTTGGGCAGCGCCATCGCCTTGCAGTTCCATGTTGAAGTCACCGATGATTCCATGGAAAGCATGTTGAAGAACGGTGCCGAAGAAATTGAAGCCTGCGCAGGTTGCAAGTTTGTACAGAACGCAGCTGAAATCAAAAAGGCCAGCGCAGCAAACATGGACAAGGCAAACAAGGCCTTGGTCAAGATTCTTGATTTTGTGTTAAAGAAGTAGCGAGTTCCCCACGGAGGATTCATGAGCGAAATCATCAAGGTAGTGAGCAAGCAGCGCAACAGCAAGATGTGCATGATCTGCGGCCTGGACAACGAATACGGCGTACGCGCACCTTTCTATAACATGGAAGACGGAAGCGTCATGACGCTGTTCCAGTATCGCGAACAGCACCAGAGCTACCCTGGTCGCGTTCACGGCGGGCTCATTACCGCCATGCTTGACGAAATGGGCTTACGCGCCGTATGGGCCAAGGAAGGCGGCAAAGAAGACATCTGGGGTGTGACCATGTCCCTGGAGACCAAGTACCGCAAGCCCGTTCCCTACAACACCACTCTCATCGGCAAGGGCGTCGTCACCAAGTTTACACCCCGCTTCTTTGTGACCCACGCCAGCATCATGGACCTGGAAGGCAATGTTCTGGCCGACGGCGACATCAACTACCTTCACCTGGATCCCAAGGTAATTGCCAGCGGCGCCGTGATGCACGAGGAAATGCCCTACCTCATCGAAGATGGTGTCACCGAAATTTCCTTCAAATAGACGAAAGTTATCAAGCACAATAGGATAATAGTATAAGCGGGCACGTCCCGCTTTTTCTATATTTGCACGCGCGCAAACTAAGGAGTTTTTATGTCTTTCGTTCAGGAATTGAAGAACAAGATTTTGAATGACGGTTATGAAATCAATCGTGAAGAAGCCATCCAGCTGCTGGATGCCGACCTTGACGAACTGACCGCAGCCGCCAACGAAATTCGTGAAAAACTCCACGGCAAGGATTTTGACTTCTGCTCGATCGTGAACGCCCGCAGCGGCCGCTGCTCCGAGAACTGCAAGTACTGCGCCCAGAGCAGCTACTACCACACCGGTGCCCCCGAATACAAGCTCCTCAGCGCCGACGAAATCGTCGAAGACGCGAAGAAGAAAGAAGCCGCAGGCATCCCACGCTACTCCATAGTCACCTCGGGCCGTACGCTCTCGAACCGTGATGTAGAACAAATTAGTGAAGCCATTCGCCGCCTGAAAAAAGAGACGAAACTTTCCGTGTGCCTTTCGGCGGGTCTCCTAAACCGCGAACAGTTCGACAAGCTGAAGGAAGCGGGCCTCACCCGCTTCCACAACAACCTGGAAACTTACCGCAGGCATTTCCCCGACGTGTGCACCACGCACACCTACGACGACAAAATCGGTGCACTCCAAAACGCCCTTGCCGCTGGCCTTGAAATCTGCAGCGGCGGCATCATGGGCCTCGGCGAAACCATGGAAGACCGAATCGACATGTGCCTCGATCTCCGCAAACTCGGCGTCAAGTCTACGCCGGTGAACGTACTGAACGCCATCCCGGGCACGCCCTACGAAAATCTTCCGAAGCTCACGAATGACGAATTCTGCCGCATCGTGGCTATTTACCGATTTATCAACCCGAAGGCATTCATCCGCCTCGCGGGCGGCCGCGGCGTCTTGGGCGACGACGGCAAACGCGCCTTCAAGAGCGGCGCAAACGCTGCCATCACCGACGACATGCTCACCACCGCCGGTGTCAACAGTTGCAAGGATTTCGAACTTGTGAAAAAGCTCGGCTTTTGCCCGCACGGTTTTTTGGAATAAAAAATTTTCTCGAAAGCCATAATTATGTAAATTTGAATTGATGGCTTTTAAAAGTCGCACCATTATGGGAATTGCAATTGCGTGCAGTTTGATACTCTCGAACTGCGCTTTTCCCGTGCGCCCAGGATACGACCGAAAGAGCGGCTCATACAAGCGATACAGAGTTCCAAGGCAAGCTCCCACAGATATCGACACCACAACCATCAATCCGCAAGAAGAACTGGTGCTGGAAGAAAAACTTGCAGCCGGTTCTAGTATAACAGACACCGCGAGCACCCTCGACGCGAAAGACACGAGTGCGCAAAATTCTACAGTGCAGGCAAGCCAATCACAACCAAACGTATTGGCATCGCTCGACTCAACCGGAAACAAAGAACAAGATAGCACTAGCGAACAAACTCAAAAGCAGAACGCCAAAGCTACAGACAGCACGGCCATAAAAAACTCCGCGAAGAAAGCCGAAAAAAAAGATTCCTCAACCAAAAAGAAAACAACCGCAAGGCCGACAAATCTTGAAAAGTACGCCAGGGAATGGCTCGGAGCCAAGTATGTGTATGGAGCCGCCAGCAAAAAAAAGACAGACTGTTCCGGCTACGTGATGCAAGTCTATAAAGGTTTTTACGGGATTTCATTAGACCACAGTTCCCAACACATGTTTGACGACGGACGTGGCTATTCCATCAGGCGCTCAAAGCTTCAGGAAGGAGATCTCGTCTTTTTCGGTAACTTCTGGAAAATCAGTCACGTCGGAATTTATTTGAAAGGGAACCGGTTCATCCACGCCAGCACCAGCAGCGGCGTAATCATCACCCCTATGGACGATAAATATTGGGCGTCTAAATACAAGGGTGCAAGACGATTTAAGTAATTACTATCTTTCTTCTCATGAAAAAGATTGCATTCCAGGGCCGCCGCGGGGCCTACAGCGAAAGTGCGGCATACCACCTCTTTGGAAACGATATCGAAGTCGTGCCCATGGACACGTTCGAACAAATTTTCCAAGGCATCGAAACGGGAGCCATTGACGGAGGCGCCATCCCCATCGAGAACTCTACGGCGGGATCCATCTACGACAACTACGACTTACTTTACAAGTGGCGCCATCCGATTGTGGCCGAAGTCAAGTTGCAAATCGAGCATACGCTCTGTGCTTTGCCGGGCTCCAAGCTCGAAGACCTTCGCGAGGTGCTGAGCCACCCACAAGGACTCGCTCAGTGCAGCCGCTTTTTCGGACAACATCCGAACATCAAGAGCTCCGCATTTTACGATACCGCGGGTAGCGCCGAAGAAGTTGCGAAACGTGGAGACAAGCATGTGGGCGCCATCGCAAGCGCTTACGCGGCGAAGTTCTACGGTCTCGACATCTTAAAGCAGGGGCTTGAAAACCTGCCGGGCGTAAACTTCACGCGCTTTTACGCAATCCAAAAGACGGCCGTTGAACTGCCTGAATTCACGAAATCGAACGACGGTCCCGCCATCAAGACGACACTTCTGTTCATGCTGAGCGATTCTGGTAAGTCTGGAGCCTTGTACGAAGCCCTAGGTTGCTTTGCCAAGCGCAACTTGAACCTCACGCGCATCGAGAGCCGTCCGCATCCGGACCGCCCGTGGGAATACATTTTCCACCTTTCTTTCGAAGGGAGCCCGAAGGATCCGAACGT
>CAMKLO010000011.1 GCA_946413655.1 uncultured Fibrobacter sp.
CCACTTCGTTTCGTTCAGAATGACGCGTTCTTCTAGCTTTACTGCCTACCGTTTAGTTACTACTTCCAAATTCTCTGGATTCTTCACGCCACTTCGTTTCGTTCAGAATGACGCATTCTTCTAGCTTTACTGCCTACCGTTTAGTTACTACTTCCAAATTCTCTGGATTCTTCACGCCACTTCGTTTCGTTCAGAATGACGCATTCTTCTAGCTTTCTACAGTCTACCGCCTACTGTCTACTTCCTACTTCCTACTACGTTTTCAACTTCTCGAAGTACGAGGGCTGGATGTAGTTCGCTTCTTGAATAAGCGATGGCTTTACCGTTTCAAAAAGGGGAGACCACATGCTGAGCGGCTTGTCTGTATCGAGCGTTGTTGCTATTCCTTTGTCCTTGAAAATTGCGGTGAGCGTTTCGTCGGCGAATGCTGCTGCATCCACGACGGCGTTCTTTACGGAACTAGCCTTGAGCCGTTCAACAACTTCTGCGGTTTCGATAAAACTTTCGACGCCGTTCAACCGCAAGTACCAGAATCCGTTGCGTGCGCGGATGACGACCGCTGTATCGTTGTCGGCGACTCCTGAAAAACAGGCGAGTGCCTGCAACGTCGTTACGCCGTATAGGTTGCGCTTGCCGCTAAAGCAAAGTCCTTGGCAGAACGCAACACCTGTACGCAGTCCGCTGAACGAACCAGGCCCGACTGTCACCATGACTCGCTTTACGTCATCGAGCGTGGCGCCGACTTTAGCAAGCAATGAATCTAGGCTTGCACTTAATATTTCGCCTTTGCCTGTCGGATCAACGATTTCTTCGTAAACCGAGTCCGCACAAAGTGCCATTGAAATTCCCTTGCGGGATGTATCTACTATTAGATCGTAGTTGGTCATTGGTCAGTAGTCGTTAGTCAATAGTCATTGGTTGTTGGTTGATTGCCCGGCTTTTTGAATTTTGGGTATGGGGTCGGCACGTTGTGCCTCTCGGCTCGCTCCGCTTTGAGGCTTGGGCTAAGAGTTAAAAAACTCATACCTCATAGGACCGTAAGGTCCGTGCTCATACCTCATAGCCCAAAGCCGCGAAGCGGCTTAACGCTTTATCTCCAGGCTTTTGTCGATGATGAGGTCGATGAGTTGGCTGTAGGTGATGCCGACGCAAGCGGCCTGTTGCGGCAACAGCGACGTGGGAGTCATGCCCGGGAGCGTGTTCGTTTCGATGGCGAACAGTTCGCCATCCTTGGTAATGCGAACGTCCGTGCGGCTGTAGCCTGCACCGCCCAAAGCGTAGTGGGCGTTCTTCACGAGTTCCTGGATGCGTGCGGTGAGTTCCGGGGCAAATTCCGCCGGAGTGACTTCTTGACATTCGCCGTTGTACTTCGCTTCAAAGTCGAAGTATTCGCGGGTGGTCATGCGCATTTCGGTGGGCGGCAATGGCTTTTCGCCTTCGATGTAGCCACAGCTGGCTTCGCCACCGGCGATGAACTTTTCGCAAAGCAGGCGGTTCGTATCCTTGAACAAATCCTGGGCAATCTTACCGGCTTCGTCGAGATTCTTGGCGATGCCGATGCCGATGGAAGAGCCTCCCAGTGGGTCCTTGATGACCAACGGGAATCCGAGTTCATCCGAGACATTCACGAGGGTGTCGCCGGTGAAATTGTGCTTCCAGATGACGCGGTATGGCGGAGTCGGGATGTTGTTGGCACGGTAGATTTCTTTAGTCTTGATTTTGTCCATTGCTAAGGCCGAAGCGAGGAGCCCGCAGCCCGTGTAAGGGATGTTCCAGTTTTCGAGCATGGCCTGGATGTGGCCGTCTTCGCCCCATTTGCCGTGCAACGCAAGGAACGCGATATCGGCAGACGGAAGCTCCGAAAGTGCCGGGGACTTTTTCTTGTTTGCCGCCGTGCCTTCAAGGCTGTGGAAGTAGTTGACCGAAAAATTCGTCTTTTGGTACGGAGAAAGTTCGCGGGAAGACCAGTGCCAGGTGCCGTCCTTGTCGATGAGCACTGGGTGGATGTTGTACTTTTCCGGATCCATGGCGCGAACAACGCCTGTACCGCTGACAACAGAAACATCATGTTCAGTAGATGGACCGCCCATCAAAACCAAAACGCGTAAACGGGACATAAAAACCTCACTAAAATCTTTGGGATTTAATCTAGTAATTTAGATATTAGAGTTTAGAGCTTAGACCATAGAACTTAGTTATTAGTTGGTGGTTATCAGGTTGACTCGGAAGAGGAATTTACTTTTTGATATTCCTATGAAAATGGTTAAGTTTCTGAAAATAATTTGTTCAAAATGCCGGGTTGGGTTATTTAAATTTTTCTTTTTCCTCCAAAAAACGACCGAAAAATCAAATTTGTTGTTTAAAATGCCTTTTATTTAGCCAAAATGGACAAAAACGTATGTAAAAGTATGTTTTTCTTGCCGAAACAAGGTGATATAATCTATATTGAAGAGCACGTGATGAAAAGGAGATAATATGCGAGTCTTTGTGACGGGTGGGACAGGCTTTATTGGTCATTATGTGGTCAAGGCCCTTTTGGATTGCGGGCATGAAGTCGTAGTTGCAACGCGCCACCCGAACAAGGTGCCGACCTTAAGATCGAATCCGAACGTTTCATTTGTCGAAGCGGCTTTGACCGATTTCGAGAAAATGGACGAGGGATTGGTTGGCTGTGATGCCTGCATTCATGTGGCTCTCGGTTGGGGCGATACCCCGTGCGCTATGCTCATGAACGACACTCGCGCAACGATTTCTCTTTTGGAAATGGCGGCCCGTGCCGGTTGCCAAAAATTTATTTATACCAGCAGTACCGCGGCTATGGGGCGTGTCCGTTCCGAAATGCGCGAATCGACGAGCAATTTGCCGATAGATCTTTATGGTGCGACTAAGGCGGCGGGTGAGGCCTTTGTGCTTGGTTTCAGTCATGGCTTCGGGAGCCAGTTCCCGCAAGTGACGATGAAACGCAACATTATCCGTCCGGGTTACACGTTCGGGAATCCGGCTTTCCCCGACGGCTGCTCCCAGCCAGACCGTCGTTTCTTTGAAATGGCTTATGCTGTCAAGGAAGACCGTGACATACAAATTATCAAGAACGATGGTACGCAATTTATCCATGCTTCGCAACAAGCCGAAATTTATATGAAACTTCTGGAATCGGACTTGAACGAAGAAATATTCCTCGGGCTTGGTTCCGAATGGATTAGCTGGAAAGAAATTGCCGAAAAAATGATTGCCCTTAAGCCGGGTTGCAAGTCGAAGATTGTGGAAAAGGATACAGGATGGGGCGATGATCCTATGTTGTATAGCGTCCAGAAAATCAAGGATTATTTTGGCCTTGCCTTTGATGCCCACGACTATTTGGATGAACACATCCGCTGGACATTTGAGAACGCGTAATAGGTGACAGGTTTCTGGTTACAGGTTCTAGAATTTTGAAAAAAGGTTCCCTGCGGGGGAGCCTTTTTTGCAATCACTATTAACTATTAACTAGTAACTAGTAACTAAACATTAAAACTCTATCAAGCCCTTCGCTTCGTCAGCGAGGATGACCTTTGTCGCCATGCCGATGAACAGGCCGTGGCCGACGATACCTACGATGTGTTCTAGGTCGCGGGCGAGCTTGTCCGGGTTGGCGATGGGGGCGAACTTTGCATCGGCGATGAGGTTGCCAGAATCGCTAATGACCGGGCCGTCCTTGCCGGGAGCGCCCATGCGAACCTTGACTTCGCCACCGAGCTTTTTCACGCGTTCTGTGACGACGGCGATGGCGCCCGGGATGATTTCGAGCGGTACGGCGAACTTGGTGCCGAGTTGCTGTACGGCCTTGCCGCTATCCGCGATGATCACGTAGTTGTCCGTCATGGAGGCGACAATCTTTTCGAGGAGGTGCGCGGCTCCGCGTCCCTTGATGAGGTTTCGGTTCGGGTCGATTTCGTCGGCGCCGTCGATGACCATGTCGAGATGGCTGACTTCGCCCATTTCCTTGAGCGGGATGCCGAGGCTACGGCATTGGAGCGTCGTGCTCCAGCTGGTCGAAACGCCAACGACGTGGATGCCTTCGGTTTTGATGCGTTCGGCGAGGCGGTTCACCATGTGGGCCGCCGTGCTCCCTGTGCCGAGACCGACTGTCATTCCGTCTTGGATCATGTCTGCGGCGCGAACGCCTGCAGCCTTTTTGAGTTCATCCATTGATGCCATTAGCGCCATCTCCTTTCGCTAGAATCAAAATCGTCACCGAGACGATTGTCGTAGCTGTCATAATAGTCTTCGTAGTCATCTTCGTCCGGGAAACCGGATTCCTGTTCGGTAAAGCTTGCTTCGACGATATCTACGACTTCGACATTGAATGTCAAGTTCTTGCCTGCGAACGGGTGGTTTCCGTCAACGATGACGGTGTCTTCTAGAATTTCTTTGACTGTGTAGATGCCGTCGCCTTGGCCGTCTTCATCGTCCAAATTCAGGTCATCGACAAATTCATCGGCGGTATCCGGCAACTGGAATTCGCGCATGTCGTTGTCCTGGAACATTTCGAGTTCCATGCCTAGCCATAACTCTCCGACATCGCGGAGTTCTTCCTTGGGAACTTTGAGGATGAGGTCGTTACGGTATTCGCCATATCCGAGGTTTGCCGGTATATTTACTGTGAATCTTTCTCCTAGACGGCGTCCTGTCAGGGCGTCTTCGAGTCCAGGAATGATGTTGTTGTACCCGTGGATATACACAAAAGGCTGCGAAGCGGGGACTTCTTCGAGAATCCGTCTTCCTTCTCTGAGGGTGTAGGCTATGCTCACCTTCATCTTGTCTTGAATGACTACCATACGTCCACAAATTTAGTAATTTTTACTAATTTCGCCATTTACATTAAATTGTTTTTCTAAATTACAGGCATGCTTTACGGTATTTGTTCTGATATCCATTCTAATGCCACCGCATTTAAGGCCGTTCTCCAGTCTATGCGTGATAATGGCGTGGAACGGAGAGTATGCCTTGGTGATATTGTGGGATATGGCGTCGATACCGATGAGTGCGTCGATTTGGTTAAAGAGAATATGGACGCGTGCCTGATTGGAAACCACGACAGCGTGGCTGTCCGGTACGAGACGAGTTCTGGATTCAACCCATATGCCAAGCAGGCGATTGAGTGGACCCAGAAAAACTTGTCCAAGGAGTCCGTGGCGTATATCCGCTCGCTTCCGTATATCCTGGAGGAAAACGAAATTTGTTTTGTGCATGCATCACCGTTGTCTCCGGCGGATTGGGTCTATGTGACGGACCTCGAAGATGCGCTGAACGCGTTTGATCATTTTTCGGAACGTTACTGCTTTGTAGGCCATACACACAGCCCGGTCATCATTGCGAGCCGCCCCTTGGCGATTCCGAAAATTCTTGACGAATACGAGTACGTGATTGCGAATACGGAGCGTCTCCTGGTGAATGTCGGCAGCGTGGGGCAGCCCCGCGACCGCGACCCGCGAGCCTGCTGGTGCTTGTTGGATACCGAGACCAAGTGCGTGCGACTTATCCGCGTGGAATATGACATCCGCGAGACGCAGAACCGCATGAAAAAGGCCGGAATGCCCTCGTTCCTCATCGACCGCCTATCGGTAGGACGGTAGCTTAGACGAGAGAACGGCTCTGCGAGCCTACAGACGAGAGACGAAAGTGGTGTTAATAGAATTTAGACGAAAGAGGTTTTAATGAAAAAATGTTTAGCTTTGAATGTTGTTGAAGGTGATATTAGTATGATTTGTTTGCTTTCTCTCGTCTCTCGTCTCTCGTCTCTCGTCTAACTATGAAATGGATTCTCGCTGTTTTCGGTCGTGCAGGTTCCCCGTTCATTGCGGACGAGGTCGAAAAATACGTGAAGCGTTTGCGCACTTCCGCGATGCCGCTTGAGGTGGTGGAACTCAAGGAATCCAAGATAGACGACCACGCCCAAGCGTTAGCTCAGGAAGCCGCCCTTTTCGAGAAAAAGTTCCCGCGTAACGAGTACCGCCGCGTCATCCTCTCCGAAGAGGGCAAGCTTATGACGACGGTGAAACTTGCCGATACGTTACAGGCCCGCTTTCCCGGAAATATCGTGTTTTTGATTGGCTCGGCTTATGGAATCGACGAAAATCTGAAAAAATCCGCCGACTTGCTTCTGAGCCTTTCCCCGTTGACTTTTACCCACGACCATGCCCGGATTATCACGGTGGAACAGCTCTACCGCGTCCAAATGGTCATGCAGAATCACCCGTATCATCATAGGTAGCTTCGAGTTCTGAGTTACTAGTTACTAGAAAGTTTTTTCTAGATTCACTAGTAACTACTAACTATTAACTAGTAACTAAAAATGCTTATTTCTGCAATTGTAGCTGTTTCTGAAAACAATGTCATCGGGCGCGACGGGCACTTGCCGTGGCACCTTTCGCAGGACCTCAAGCGATTCAAGGCCATCACGACGGGACATGCCATCATCCTTGGCCGCAAGAATTACGAGGACATTGGACGTCCGCTCCCGAACCGCGTAAACTACGTGCTGACCCGCAACAAGGACTTCCAAGCTCCCGGTTGCGTTGTCTGCTCCTCCCTTGGAGAGGCTATCGAGGCTGCCCGCGCTGCTGGCGAGACTGAATGCTTCATTATTGGCGGTGCCGCCGTCTATCGCGAAGCGATGCCTCTAGTCAACAAACTCTACCTGACGAGGGTCATGGCGCATGTAGACGGGGACGTCTATTTCCCCGAATGGGGGGCTGGATTCCAAAAAATAAGTGAAGAATCGTTCCCATCTGATGAAAAAAACGATTTTCCGACGGCTTTTGAGGTTTGGGTACGATAAAAATAAGTTTCTATTCTGCCTAGAATTACTTATTATATGATAGATGCTTTTGAAAAAGGGAAAGAAACTTCTTAAAGTTCTCATCGCGACTCTTGCCGCTGTCATCGTCACGTTGTTAGTGGTCAGCTTTAACGGAATGTGCCGGCATGACACGATTGACCTTGTGATAAGGCTCAGCGATGGGTGGTCCGTTTCTTTCTCGGATGTCCATCTCCCTGCAATAGACCGCATATCGGAATTCCGGGTTCCTTCGAATGTTCAACCGGGCGATACCATCATTTATGAACGGAACATGAAGGATGCCGAATCGATTCCGTTGCCTACGACGCTCCGTTTCCATGCCTATCATGTCGCTGTTGCTGTTTACGTAGATAGTATCTGCTATTATCGCTACGGTTTTGGACGTTTCAAGGAGGGAAAACTTGTCGGCAGCGGAATTCATCTCGTGAATATGCCGGAGCACTTGAACAACCATACGATTCGCGTGGTGACTGTCGTAACGGAAAAGGCGGCCGCAAAATCTTTGACGTCTATAGAACTGTTGCGTTCCAGCAGCATGACGGACTATTATGCGAACAATTCCGCATCGATCACGATAGGCATCTTTTTGATGTTCTTTGGGATGATTGCCTTTATCACGGGCTGCTGTGCAGTCGGTTTCGACAGGGCGTACTACCGTCTTAGCTTGATAGGCCTTTTCGCGACCTTGATGGGGCTTTGGACGCTCAATTATGCGAAGGGTATCCAGATATTCTCCATAAACTACGCATTGGATACGACGCTGGAGTACATTTCGCTCTATCTTGCGGCGATTCCGTTCGGGCTCCTTATCGTCAATATGCGTTCTGGCAAGATTGCGACCTGGAAGATGAACGTGCTGAAAGGTCTTGTGGCTTTTGGAGCCTTGTTCTTTGTGGTGACGACCATTTTGCATGTGACTGATGTTGCCCATTATCCGACATTCCTGCTGGCCTACCACTGCTATATCTTTGTTTCGTTTGTGTTCATGGTGGTTTTCCGTGTGCTTTACGACCGTGGGGCAGGGCTGCAAGAAAAGATTTTGGCGTCTGGGACGGTTGTTTTTGTCCTCTTTGCCATTGCGGACTTGTTCCGTTACAACATCCAGAACATCTTTGGGTTGGACAAACCGTTTTTGGAATCGACATGTTTGCCAGTTGGAACGCTCCTATTCATTTTGCTCTTGATGGTGGGCTATCTTGTCTATATGTACGAGAAATTGATGGACAAGACCGAAAAGGAAGTCCTCCGCCAGATAGCTTACAGGGATGCTTTGACCGGCATCTACAACCGTGCAAAGTGCGAGCATATTTTCGAAGTCCTCAACCGCGATGACAGCGATTACGCCATTGTGAGTATCGACGTGAACGGGCTCAAGATGGTGAACGACCACTTTGGGCATTCTATGGGCGATAAACTTCTGTGTGCCTTCGCCGACGTATTCAAGACGGCGTTCAACGGAATTGGGACTACCATCCGCATGGGGGGCGACGAATTTGTGGCGATTGTCCGCGCCGAGCATCTCTCGGACCTCAGTTCGGCTCTAAAAACGATGGTCCTTTTGGAAAAAGAGGTCAAGCTTCCGATGACGCTGAATGTCGCATACGGTTATTCCGTGCGCCGTCGGGGCGATGCCGTGACCGCCATGGACGTTTATCGCATGGCCGATGCAAACATGTACGCCATGAAACTCGCCAGTAAGCAGCAAAAACCAGCATAGTGTTGTTACAGATGGCGGCACTTCGGCAGGCTCAGTGACCTTAGTCCGCCATGACGCAGCCTCTGTCATCCTGGAGCCTGTCATCCCGTCATCCTTGAAACTGTCATTCCCTCCTTCGCGGTGCTCAGTCGAGAATGACAATTTTAAAAACTAATAACTCATGACCGTTTTTTTGTATAGATTTTGAATTATGATAGAATTCAACATCTTCTATAAGCTTGCTGCAGCGCTGGGTATCGGCTTCATTATCGGTATGCAGCGTGAAAATTCGTATTCGCAGAACAATTCCAGGCATCCGGCTGGGCTGTGCTCTTTTTCCATTGTGAGTCTTTGTGGCGCTTTGTCTTGCTATTTGGGCGACTTGATGGGTTCCATTGTTCCCTTTGTTGTAGGGCTTGTCATTGTCGGGCTTTTGCTTGTGGCAAGCCACATTGCGTACGGGCTTTCGAATCGCGGAAATGGCGGGCATGCGGGCGTCACGACGAGTGCCGCGCTTATCATGATTTATTTCTTGGGGGCGCTTTGTTGGTTCAACCGGCTCCTAGAAGCGTGTATCCTCATGATTGTGCTTTTGTGGCTTTTGGCGGTCAAGCGACAGTTGCATGACTTTGCCAAAAAAATTTCGACAGAAGATATCATAGCGACGGTCAAGTTTGCGGTGATTTCCCTCATGATTTTGCCGTTCCTGCCGAACAAAGCGTTCGGGCCTGCGGGGCTGGAGGTACTGAATCCGCATACGATTTGGCTTTTCGTGGTGTTCATTAGTGGCATCGGATTTGTGGGCTATGTGCTCATCAAACTTGTCGGGCCGGGCAAGGGCATTTGGCTCACGGGACTTTTGGGAGGGCTTGCTAGCAGTACTGCACTCACGCTCAATTTGGCTGGCCGCAGTTGCGATAACGAACAGTATGCGTCGGATTTTGCGGTGGGCATCGTGCTCAGCTGGGCTGTGATGTACGCTCGTTTGTACCTGATTTGCGTGTTCCTCGTGCCTTCGCTTGCGCTTCCGCTGTTGGCGCCTCTCTTGGTGCCCGTGATTCCTGGGCTTGGCTATGCCGCCTATCTCAAAGTTCGCGAGTCCAAGAACCATTTCCAGAAGACGACCGATTTTAACAACCCGTTCAAGCTTTTGCCTGCGGTCAAGTTTGGTTTGGTTTTCACCATCGTGATGTTCTTGGCGAATGCGGCGCGTGTGTATTTCGGTTCCGGGGCGCTTATTGCGTGCAGCTTTTTGGGCGGTGCCGCGGAGATGGATGCCGTGGCGTTTTCGCTCATCGACATGTGCCGCAAGGCGACTCTCGAAAATCAAAATTTGATTTTGGCACTTCTGTTCGCTAGCCTTGCGAATACGGTGACGAAGGGCGGAATCGTATATTTCCTTGGGGCGAAATCGATGCGGCGTCCGATTGTTCCGGCGGTGGTGCTCATTTGCGGCGTGACGATTGTGATGATTGGATTTTATAGCATGTCATGATTTGTTATCATTGGGTGTCTTATGTCCGAGAAGATGAATTTTGCATTGACGATTGCCGGTTTTGATGGTTCTGCCGGGGCGGGCATCTTGGCCGATGTCAAGGCAATGGCGCATTTTGGCGTCTATTGCGAGTCCGTCTGTACGGCGCTCACGCAACAGAACGAAGATGAATTCGTGGCTCCTGGTTGGATTATCTGGGAACGCATCGAGGCGCAGCTTGAAACGTTATTCAAAAAGCGCACGTTCAAGTACGTGAAAATCGGCCTTGTTGAAAAAGCGAAAATTCTCAAGCGAATTGTGGAATTTGTGCGAGAAAAATCTCCGGATGCCTTTATTATCTGGGATCCGATTGCAAGTGCTTCGGCTGGTTTCCATTTTTTGCGTGCCGCAGAACAGGACAAGTTCATGCCCGTGATGAAACAGATTGACTTGGTGACGCCGAATCATGATGAATTTAGTTTTTTGGGGCTTGGACTCGCAGCATCGCGTGGGACAATTGAACTCGGAAAGGATTTTGCGCTCCTCTTGAAGGGCGGACATTCTAGAGGAAAGAATGCTGTCGATATTCTTTGGGATAGGGAAGGTGTTCAGTACAAATTCTCTAGCCCACGTTTGCCGGGCAAAGGAAAACACGGCACCGGTTGCCACCTCTCTGCGGCTATTTTGGCAAACCTGGCGCTGGGCCACACGCTCCCGGAATCCTGCCAGATAGCGAAAGATTACCTCATCGAGCTATTGCAAAGCGGCGAGGGGCGCCTCGCAAGGGACTTTTAATTTAGACGAAAAGAATCGATTGTTTTGACATAATCTGGGTGGGGTTCTATATTTGAGCCTCGTTGGGTAAATTTATAGGATCCTAGAGGAGATTATATGAAACAATCTTTTATTGGTCATGCATTATTCGCTTTAGCGTTTGCATTGATTTCCTGTGGCGATGACTCATCAACTGGTGCTCCTGAAGGGACTGTCGGGTCCTTGACGGACTCTCGCGATGGGTTGACCTACAAGACAATTGTCATCGGTAGGCAGACTTGGATGGCTGAAAACCTGAATTACGATGCTAAGAATAGCTTGTGTCCCAAAGGTACTTCCGCCAACTGTACCAAATACGGTCGCCTTTATACGTGGTCTGTTGCGAAAACGGCATGTCCGTCCGGTTGGCATTTACCGAGTAGGAAGGAATTTGAAACTTTGTTTGAAGCCGTTGGTGGTGCCGATAGCGCAGGCACAAAACTCATGTCCACGTCTGGGTGGTATAAAGACGGTAACGGCACGGATGATTATTCGTTTTCTGTGTTGCCTGCCGGAGGCAAGAGTGGCAGTGGGTATTACATCGACGAGGGCCGGCATGCGTACATATGGAGTTCGACGGAGGCCGATAGCTATAGTGCATATTACTTGGACTTAGAGTATGACTATGAAAAAGCTCGCATGAGAGGTGACAACGCCAAGGATTACTGGTTCTCGGTCCGCTGCGTTCAAGACTAGCAATGAGGCGAGTGCAGCGCAGAAATGCTTGCATTTCTGCATTGCCGAGCCGATTGGCGAGGGACTAGTCCCCTAGCAATGAGGCGAGCGACTTTTAAGTTGTAAAAAAAGAGAAGCACCCCGAAGGGTGCTTCTTTACTTTTTTTAGATTTTCTCGGCGTTAAAAAGACTGTAGATAGCAATGCTTCCTACTGTCTACTTCCTACCGCCTACTATTACTCTTCTTCAGCCGGCTTCTTGGACATCTGCTTACGCTTGATTGGGTCAAGTTCGTTCTTGCGGAGGCGCAACACTTCCGGTGTGACTTCGATGCATTCGTCTTCGTTAATGAAGGTGACGCATTCTTCCAGAGTCATGCGGCGGTACGGCGTGAGCTGAATCATGTCGTCAGCAGATTTGGATCGCATGTTGGTAAGGTGCTTGCCCTTCGTGACGTTCACAGTGATATCGACGTCGCGGTTGTGTTCGCCCACAATCATGCCCGGATAAACTTCGGCACCCGGACCAATGATGAGGTAGCCACGGTCTTCCAGGTTAGAAAGCGCATAGCTTGCGGCTTCGCCCGGTTCTTTTGCGATGAGCACACCGTTGATACGAGCCGGGATTTCGCCTTTGTACGGCTGGTATTCCTTGAAGAAGGACTGCGTCACGGCGTAACCCTTGGAAAGCGAGAGGAGCTTCGGACGGATACCGATGAGGCCACGGGAGGGAACGATGAATTCGAGAGACACGCGGTCGTTTTCATCGGTCGTCATGTTGACCATTTCGCCCTTGCGCAACTGGATTTCCTGGATGCAAGCACCGCTGAATTCGTTCGGGACTTCGACCTTGAAGTCTTCGACCGGTTCCAAGAGCTTGCCGTTTTCGTCTTTTTGGAAAATGACCTGCGGACTTCCGATGGTGAATTCGTAAAGTTCACGGCGCATGTTTTCGACGAGAATCGTGAGATGCAAAATGCCACGGCCAGAGACCTTGAACGTCGATGCTCCATCGACCTTTTCGACGAGGAGGGCGGGGTCAGCCATGTGGGCGCGTTCCAAGCGTTCCTGGAGCTGGTTACCCGTCATGAACTTTCCACCGTACTTGCCTGCCAAGGGGGACGTGTTTACGGTGAAGATCATGGAGATTGTCGGCGGGTCAATGTGGATACGCGGCAAGTGAACTGGATTGCTCGTTGCGCTGATGGTGTCGCCAATATCGAAGTAGTCAAGGCCTGCGATGAGGATGATTTCGCCCGGACCGGCTTCGTCAACCGGCTTCGGGGTAAGGCCTTCGTAGCGGAGAATCTTCTGCGGACGGATGTTCTTGACGGTTCCGTCGGGGAATGCCTGAGCGTAAGTCTGGTTCGGCTTGAACACGCCCTGCTGCACACGGCCCACGGCCAAACGGCCAAGGAAGCTGGAGTATTCGAGGGAGGCAATCTGGAGGAGCGGTTCACCGTTCGGGTCGCCCTTCGGAGCCGGGATGCGTTCGATAATCTTGTCCATCAAGATGCTGAAGTCGCCATCCGGGTCTTCCAGTTCGGCGCGGCAAATGCCCTTACGGCCACTGCCAAAAACTCTGTCGAAATCGAGCTGTTCTTCGGATGCATCGAGTTCGCAGAACAAGTCGAAGACTTTGTCGAGTGCGAGGAGTGGGTTGCAACCGTCGCGGTCGATTTTGTTTACGACGACAATCGGGGTAAGGCCGAGTTCCAAAGCCTTTTTCGTCACGAAGCGGGTTTGGGCCATTGGGCCTTCGAATGCGTCAACAACCAGAAGAACGCCATCGACAGTTCCCAAAACGCGTTCCACCTGGCCACCGAAGTCGGCGTGCCCCGGGGTATCGACGATGTTCACGCGGTATCCTTTGTACATCACGCTCGTGTTCTTGGAGAGGATGGTAATGCCGCGTTCGCGTTCGAGGTTGTCGGAGTCCATCACGCGGTCCACAATTTCTTCACCTTCGTGGAAAGTTCCGCACTGTTTGAGAAGCTGGTTCACCAGGGTTGTTTTACCGTGGTCAACGTGGGCGATGATGGCTACGTTTCTGATTTTTGATTGATCCATATTTTACCGTTTGGCTTTAATTTTCGGCGCAAAGATAGAAAAATGAGTGGAAAAATGCAATATTTGGCGTTCGTATTCTATATTTAGTGATGTGAATTACTTGGCTTTGGATTACGGAGAACATCGTGTCGGGGTCGCATTTGGCGATTCCGAGCTCAAGATGGCGTTTTCGCGCGAGACGATTGACCAAAAAACGACGAACCTGTTCGAACGGCTGGACCAGCTCGTGCGCATCAACAAGATTGACGAATTTGTTGTCGGGATGCCTTACCACCCGGATGGCCGCAAGGACGGGAAAAACGTGGTGGTGGAGGCCTTTATCAAGGATTTAGCGCTGCACTTTCCGGGAATGAAAATCCATACGCAGGACGAGTCGTATTCCAGCGTTCAGGCACAGGAATTCACGTCTTACCTGAGTAAAAAGAAAAAGCAGAAGAACAAGGCGATAATCGACCGCACCGCTGCCGCGATTATTTTACAGCGCTGGTTCGATGAGCGTGGCTAAGCCCCACATAGACGAAAGAACGGCTCTACGAGCCTACAGGCTAGAGACGAGAGTGGTATAATGGAGCTTCGCACGGATTCTGTGAAAAATCTTTCGTCTTTCGTCTCTCGTCTTTCGTCTAATTACTATATTTTATACCATGGCTAAAGATTTCGATAATTTTGATGATGAAGAAATGGACGAAGAAACCGGTGCGATGCTTGACGCATTGAACGCCGAAGAAAACTTCGTTCCGCAAGTTCGTGACTACAGTGACCGCCGCATCCTAATCTGGGAAGAGGACGATGCCCGCCGTGAGGCCTGCCTCGAAGTCCTTTCGGATTTGCTCGTTGGCGCTTTCTTCAAGGCTGTTAAGACCGAAGCTGAGGCGATGCAGCAGCTCGAAGAAGACGACTGGGATACGTTCGTCGTGGATTTCTATACCGAAGGCGTTTCCGTGAGCGATTTCATCAAACGCGTGAACAACTATCCGGGTTCGATTCTGGTTGCCATCAACATGGGACCTTTGACGCTCCCTGAAGAGCGCGAACCTGCCAAGGCCGAAAACCTGCGCCGCCTGTTCGACATCGAACGCGCCAGCACGCAGATTCACGCATAATAATGGCGTAAGCGATAAATTGTAGCGTAAAGGAAACTTTGCGTCCCCGGCTGAAACGCTGGGGCTTTTTTTATAAAATAAATCTAAGTTGTTTTATCTGTATAAAAATTGCATGAAAATATTTTTTTTTAATTTGTGTGATGAATCGCAAAAATTATATTATACAGAAAGTCTGGAACGGAAAATTGTATAAAATAAGAAAAATAAATTTTACAATTCGCTAGGTATCGTAGAAATAGTTATATTGTACTAAAAAAATAAATTATGTACAAATGTTTGAGGTAAAATGCATATAAGTGTATGCATGTTTTTGGAGTATTGCGTGGGTTGATTGAACATGATTGGAGCGTCGTTACAGTATTTGGCTATGCAACTGAATCTTCATTTGCGGCGTACGATGGCGGTACGTGAAGATCTTGTTGTCGTTTCTAGGATTCTTGAAAATGATGGAAAAGAATATGAAGGGGCCGTGAATAAATTGAATCTTTTTCTTGTGAATTTGGAGAGGGATAGCATGGTGCAAAATCGTGTGACTACTCCCGAGGTTCACGGGGATAGGGCTGTCGTGCCTCCAAAAATGGTTTATTTGAACTTGTATTTTGTCATTGCTGCAAATTTCAAAGGGGGAAACTATGTGGATTCTCTGCGATATTTGTCGAAGGCGGTGGCTTTTTTTCAAGATCATACCTTTTTTGAACGCACGAATTGGCCTGACATGCCGGAAGGTTTGGAGAAACTCTTTATCGACATGGAATGTTTGAATATGCAGGAATTGAATAATTTGTGGGGAATGGTGGGGGCGAAGTATGTTCCTTCTGTAGTGTATCGGATGAAAACGGTTGCTCTTGGTGGCGACTACTCTTATTACCAACCTTATGTGGTAAGGTTTCCGGAAAATTCGGAATTGGGGATGGTTTGATGGAATATGAAAGAATTGTAGATATTTCGCTCTGTCATGAATATTACAATGGAAGTTCTTGTGGCTTTCAAGTGGAACCTTCATTTGAAACCGCTGAAATATTGAAGCGCGAACAGATTCTATGCCGTATTTACGATGGAAAGGTGAGGCTTATTGCTCCTGTGGGAACGCTTGATGAAGAAATAACGCTCTTTTTTTATGTTAGAGCGTCTATTGCCGAAATATGGAATGTGACGAACTTTGAGGGGGTCGCCCATGATGAGTTCCCGACAGCGGTTGTTTCTAGCATTAGGGGTGTTTATTTTGAGGGGCGAAAAAAAGATTCTATGCCGGAATTGCAGCGGAAGTTTGGTGTGATTTTTGCCCTTGAGATCTGTTTAGATTTGAATGAGCCTCTGATATGCACGGTGAAGGTTCCGACAAGGAAAATGAGGTGGTGCTATTGCGTTTCTGGAGTTTATGCGGATAGGGATTTGTTTATCTGTGACTCGTCGAAAACGGATGATCCGGTGATGTTTGACTGTGTGGAAAAATCGTCCCGTTTTTCGCTTTACATATCGAAGTGCGAAATCCCGATTGTAAGTGGAGCGCCTTCTAGATTCCAGTTGCTTGATTCTGCGACGTCGAAGGTTTTGATTAAGAGTTTACCGAATGCAAGCGGAAAAACGCTTGCCAAGACGCGTTTATGCGATGGATCAAGGGCCATTGTTGCTGAATGTTTTGTTAATCCATAAAATAGGAGAATCATAAATGCCTACATCATACAAAACCCCTGGTGTCTATCTCGTCGAGAAAGACGCTTTCCCGGGCTCGGTGGTGGAAGTTGCTACAGCTATTCCTGCATTTGTCGGCTACACCGAAAAAGCGGAATACAACGGAAAGGACTTGAGGAACAAGCCCTTTCGTATCTCTTCCTTTGCTGAATTCTTGAACGTCTTTGGCGGAGCTCCGTCTATAAGATTCACTTATGGCGCTGTAGCGGATGCGGCTCCTTCTAGGGAGAAAAATGAAGCTCTTGAAGATGGTGCAGGTGCTTCCGAGGCAAAGAGTGGCGACGAAAAGGCTTCTCTCAAGGTAAAGCCCATGTTCCGTCTTTACGACTCCATGCGCATATTCTTCCAGAATGGCGGTGCAGCTTGTTATATCTGCTCTGTGGGCGGTTACGATAAAAAAATTGACAAGGATGAATTGCTCAATGGCATTGCTCCGTTTGTCAAGGAACAGGAACCGACGATTATGCTTGTGCCTGATGCTGTTTCGCTTACGACGGCTGTCGATTGTGCCAGCGTTGAAAACGAATTGCTTGCCCATTGCAACAAGATGCAGAATCGTTTTGCCATTCTCGACGTATTCGATGGCTACAAGGAGCCTTCTGAATGCATCGGCGCATTCCGCGAAGGTGTAACCTCGTTCTTGAATTATGGTGCTGCTTATTATCCGTGGATTAATACGAACATCGTTTCTCCGAGCGAAGTTTCGTTTGCGAATATCGAGCCTGAAGCGGAAGGGGCTGGCGCTTATGCGACGCTCGCGCTTGATCTTGCCAAGTCGGTGGTGCCCGGTATCGAAAGTCTTGTTATTTCTGAGAAGGGCAAGGAAAAGCTCTCCAAGAGGGAAGTGGAACTCGTCGGCTTCTTCAAGAAACTCAGCGATTTTGACGTGAAAAAAGATAATCCGACGGATTTGCACAATACGCTCACGGTCGTGTGCCCGAAGTATGCAGCCTTGATGAACGACATGTGCGAACAGCTTAATTTGATGGCTCCTTCTGCAGCGATTGCTGGGATTTATTCCCGCGTCGATAACAGCGAAGGCGTTTGGAAGGCTCCTGCGAATGTGGGTATCAACGGCGTTGTATCCCCGGCGGTCAATTTGACCAGTGATGAACAGGAAGACTTGAACGTTCCGCTGAACGGTAAGGCTGTGAACGCAATCCGCTACTTTGTCGGTGATGGCATCAAGGTATGGGGCGCCCGCACGCTTGACGGTAACAGCCTCGATTGGCGCTATGTGAACGTTCGCCGTACGATGATTATGCTTGAAGAATCCATCAAGCAGGCTTCTAAGGCTTACGTGTTCGATGCAAATACGTCATCGACATGGCTCACGATGCAGAATATGATCAGCAACTTCCTCAATGGAATTTGGAGACGCGGAGGCCTTGCTGGCACTACGCCGGAAGATGCTTACGAAGTCCATGTCGGTCTTGGCGATACCATGACCCCGGAAGACATTCTCGAAGGTATTTTGAGAGTGACTGTAAAGGTGGCTCTGATCCGTCCGGCAGAATTCATTGAACTCACATTCCAGCAACAGCAACAGAAATCGTAATTGGAGGTAAAATAGTATGGCTGATGAAAATGGCGCAGCACAAAGTGCAAGCGTATGGCCTTTGCCGAAATTCCACTTCAAGGTGATGTGGAATGATGTCCAAATGTCCTTCCAGGAAGTTTCTGGACTTGACGCTCAATCCGAAGAAATCAAGTACCGTGCTGGTGACAGCAGTGTGTTTTCTGTTGTGAAGATGCCTGGCCTCATCAAATATGGCAACGTGACGATGAAGAAGGGCATTTTCAAGGGCGATAACAAGTTCTGGGAATGGTTCAAGAAAATCAAGATGAATACGATTGAACGCACTATGGTGACAATCAGTCTTCTTGATGAAGAAGGCGCGGAAACCATGGTTTGGACGCTCAAGAATGCTTGGCCCACCAAGGTAACGGGAACGGATCTCAAGGCCGAAGGCAACGAAGTTGCAATTGAAAGCATTGAAATTGTTCACGAAGGCCTTGAAATCAAGAATGGTAAATAGGTAAAAAATGACGCCCCCTGGTGAAAAAACTAAAAATCCCGTTCTACCGGAATGGTCCATTCCTGTTGCGTTCCATTTCTCTGTAACGATTGATAAAAAAACGGTATCCTTTAGCGATGTTAAGGGGATTGATTTCTCTATGGACGTTGAACCCTTAACATCGGGGGGCGATTCATTTACATGCTATTACCTTCCCAAATCAAAGAAATATAGTGATTTGGTTTTGTCGCGAGGTATTCTGAAAAAAAATGATGATTTTTTTAAGTGGTGTTTCGATGCTTTGGTTGGTCCTGCAAAAAAGGATTGTATTAAGCTCAAAAATGTTCTTGTCTCCTTGCTGGATGAAAATAATAAACCGCTAAAGACTTGGATTTTTAAGCATGCTTATCCTATAAAGTGGTCTTTGGGGGAGTTTAATGCGATGAAAAGTGATGTTGTTGTAGAGACTGTTTCTATAAAGTATAACTCGGTTTCTGTAAAGGTGGGCTAGGCTAACATGTCGCTTGAAATAAAAAATTTGGTTATAAACGTTCGCGTGGCGGGTTCTTCTGATGAAGAAAAAAAAGAAAGTGTTGAATCGCTCCGTTCTGAAATATTGGATGAATGTCGAGAAATGATAAGTGAATCTATTGGAAACGTGAGAGAACGTTAAATGGGTCTGGATAAGCTTACTTTGAAGTCTTGTGGCGGGGAATTTACGGTTATGGTGAATCCCAATGAGTTTCATTTAAGGGAAGGCATCAATTATTCTGGATCTATAGAGAAGAGAAATCTACAATTTGAATCCTATGAAAAAATTGGCATAACATTTCCTAAAATTTTTCTCGATACGACTGGTGCTATTCCCAAAGAATTATGGCCTATGGATGGGACCATCAAAGAGATGATTTACAAATTAAAAAAGGTTGTTTATATATTTGATGGAGATTCCCATGGACCCCCTATTGTGACGATAAGCTGGGGTTCCTATAGGGATAAGGCTCGTCTTCTTTCTATGGATACGAGCTATACTTTATTTGATTCTGATGGAGCTCCTCTTCGTGCCGAAATTGTGCTTAAGTTTGGTCATCATGAAACATATAAAGAAATAGAAGCTAAGGCGAACAAACAATCTCCTGACTTGACTCACATTATTGAAGTCAAGGCGGGGGACACGCTCCCGAATCTTTGCAATAAGGTGTATAGGGATTCGTCGTATTACATGCAAGTAGCTCGAATTAATGGACTTTCGAGTTTTTGCTATTTGAAACCTGGGACGCGTCTTGTGTTCCCTCCACTTAACGATTGAGGAAAAAATGTCTGAAAAATCTCCCTTGGCAAAAGCCGAAGGCCCAGCATCGTGTGTTATTGAATGTGGTGGCAAAGCGCTATCGTCTGCGGTGCCTATAGTTTCTGTAGATGTCTACTACAATATCAATATGATTCCCAAAGCTATAGTCGTTATTGAAGATGGAGAAATGAGCGAGGGCGCTTTTCCGTTGAGCGATGGCAAAGAGCTTGCGCCAGGTTCCGAAATTACGATAAAACTGGGGCATGGCACGAGTACAACGCCTGTATTCAAGGGAATCGTTGTGCGGCATGGAATTTCGATTTCGAAAAACGGTCGCAGTTACGTGAAAATAGAATGCCGTCACAAGGCGATTGCCATGACGTGTGGCCGTAAAAATGCAAATTTCCTTGAAAAATCGGATGATGATATTGTCAAGAGCCTGGTAAAGAAATACGACGTATCCATCAAGTCGAGTATGGGCGGTGGCGCTCACAAGGAAATTTTGCAGTATTACTGTACCGATTGGGATTTTATCATGACACGGGCCGAAGCGAATGGATGCTGGCTTTTGGCGGAAGATGATAAGCTTTCCATTGAAAAAATTGCTGCAAAAGGTAGTGCCGAAATCGAGCTCACGTGGGGAACGGACATCATTGAATTTAAAGCTGAAGCGAATGCCTTGTTCCAAGTCAAGAATGTTGTGGCGAAATCGTGGGATGTTACCAAACAGCAGGTGATTTCTGGAAAATCTTCGATGAAATCTTTGGGCGGGCAAAATAATTTCAATAACAGTAAGCTTCAAAATGTTTTGAAAGTCGCTTCGAATACATTGCAAATAAATTCGCAAGTCCCTAAGGATGCTTTGGATTCTTGGGCCGAAGCGGAACAGCTTAAAAATGAGCTTTCGCGCATTTGCGGTTCCGTGGTATGTTTGGGGACTACAAAGGTGAAGCTTGGCGGCTTGGTTGGGCTAAAGAATGTGGGCGAACGGTTCAAGGGCGGAGCCCTTGTTTCTGGAATTCACCATGTTGCCCGCGATGGCATTTGGACAACCGAATTTACGTTTGGGATGCCCAAGGAATGGTTCTCTGAAAAGTTCGATACGAGCGCCCCGATTTCGTCGGGAATTAATTGCGGTGTGCATGGGCTTTTGACGGGAGTTGTGATGCAAGTTCATGACGATCCCGAAAATTTGAATCGAGTCAAGGTGAAAATTCCACTGATGGAAAACGAAAAACAGGATGTATGGGCGCGTCTTGGAGGAGTTTATGCGTCGAATAAGGTCGGTTGTATGTTTTTCCCCGAGGTGGATGACGAAGTGATTCTTGGCTTTTTTGGCGGTGATCCGTCGAGTCCCGTGATTCTTGGCAGCCTCTACAGCGGCAAGCGAACGCCTCCGCAAACGCTTGAGCAAAAAAACAACATCAAGCAAATTCTCACACGTGAAAAATTGAGCGTCGAGTTCAACGAAGAAAAAAAATCCATTACGATTACCACACCGGGAAAGCGTAAGTTTGTTCTTGATGATGACGGCAAGAAAATTTCCGTCGAAGATGGATCGGGCAACAAGCTTGAATTGTCCGATAGCGGAATCAAGATGGAATCCCAAAAGGACATCGTCATTGATACGAAGGGCAAGTTCAATGTCTCGGCTGTCGGCGGAATCAATCTTGCGTCTAAGGGAGACCTCAAGGGAGAGGGCTTGAATGTGGAGTTTAATGGAAATGTCGGTTTTACAGGAAAAGGCAGTGCCAAAGCCGAGGTCTCTGCGTCGGGACAGACGGTAATTAAAGGTGCTATGGTGATGATCAATTAGGAGTTTTTATGGCTTGTGCAGCAAGAGTGACCGATATGCATACATGTCCCATGCAGACGCCTGCGGTTCCTTCGCCGATTCCGCATGTGGGCGGACCTGTAGTGGGGCCGGGGGCTCCAACGGTATTGATTGGTGGCATGCCTGCTGCGGTGGTGGGCGATACATGTGTTTGCGTTGGGCCGCCCGATTCGATTGTAAAGGGCTCTGCGACGGTGATGATTTGTGGTAAACCGGCGGCACGCATGGGCGATACTACAGCTCATGGCGGCACGATTGTTTTGGGGTGCCCGACAGTGATGATTGGAGGCTAGCACATTGGACAACTCATTTTTAGGACGTGGCTGGTCATTCCCGGTGGCGTTTTCAGAAACGGGATCTGCAAAGATGTCGGAACATGAAATTGACATAGACGAAAGCCTTCGCATTCTTTTGATGACGTATCCGGGTGAACGTGTAATGCAGCCTGAATTTGGTTGCCGTTTGAGGGACTTTTGTTTTGAAGACTTGACGTTGCGTACAGAAACGCTTATGCAAGATGAAATCAGAAGAGCGATTCTTTTGAACGAGCCTCGCGTTGATGCTGAAGACATTGGTATTGAACCGACCGAAAAAGAAGGAGTAGTGCATATAAATGTGGCGTATGTAGTCCGCTCTACGAATAGTAGGCGGAATTTGGTGTTCCCGTTTTACTTGAACGAAGCAACAGATGCAAATATTTAGGTGATTGTCGTATTGGAATATGTCTAGTAATTTTTTTCAAATACAAGATGGATTGAGTCAACGAACTCGTGAGTTCCCTGAACTTGTGAAATCCTTTTTCTCAATGGACTCCATGTCTGAAAAGTCCATTCTAGAGTTGATGAAAAAATATGCTAGGGAAAACGGCTCTCCGCATTTTTTTGATAATGTCAACCTGTCGAAAGTTGTTGCGATGATGAACAACGAAGCGGACGGGGAAACGGATCCTGCTGTGGCTTTGTATGCAGTATGCGCAAAGCTTATGGGGCGTGTTCGCGAAAATATTAACGAATTTCCTGATCGACGAATCGATTTTTATTACCATAAAATTCTCAAGGAACAAAAACGGGACCCGGAAGGCGACCATGCTTTTGTGACGTTCGATGTCGATAACGAAAAAGTTTCGTGCTGGCTTTTCAGGGGGACTCGTTTTAGTGCGGGTGAAAACAGCGATGGCGAAAGTGTTGAATTTGAATCCGTTGACAATGTGCATATCAACGATGTCAAGGTCGAAAAAATCTTTACTGTATCGTGTGCAAGTGGCTATCCGGTGATGCAGTCCGAAATTCCGGTTTATGTACCGAAAGAATTGAGCGAACGGATGTTAAAACCGTGTCCGCTTTTTGGCTTGACGCGTTCAAACGAGGTTTTGGAAGGATCGACGTTTTCGAATGTGGGTTTGTGCGTTTCTAATCGGATTTTTTACATGTCCAGCGGCGTGCGAAATGTCAAGCTGAATTTGTTGTTTGTGCCGTCGTCGTTGCAGAATACGGTTATCGAATATAAACAGGGCAATGCAAGTGCTTTTTCGGCAGCATTTACGAATGCGTTCAAGCTTTCGCTTACCACAGAAAATGGCTGGCTCGATATTGAAGATTACAAGGTGGGCTGTAAAAATCTGGATTCGGAATGTCCCGAAAATCAGATTACCATTGAATTTACGCTTAAGGATACAGACCCCGCCATTGTCAATTACAATTCAGAAATTCACGGAGGCGAGTACCGTTCCTGCCATCCGGTGCTCCGTCTTTTGCTGAACCCTCGCAAGTCTCGTTCGCTTTGGCATGCATTTAAGAATGTTAAACTTCAGCGTGTTTGCGTATCGGTAGATGTTTCTAAGTGCCGTGATATTGCCGTATCCAATGAATATGGCCCTGCTTCGACGTTGTTGCCGGTGCTGCCGTTTGGAGCCATTCCGCAAGTCGGAAGTTCTTTTATTGTGGGTTGCAAAGAAATTTGCGGAAAAAAAATGAATGCGTTTAACATTCATGGGAAATGGTGTGGACTCCCGAACAGCAAGGATTTTTCGGAATGGTATTCACAGTACGAGAATCCGCCGCACAATTCTGATTTTGTCGTTTCGCTGAGTGGCTTGTATGGCGGAACATGGCTCCCTTCTGATAATAATGAAATTACATGTAAATTATTTAATTCAGTCCATGAAAATTCGAATGATTCGACGGTTGAAGGCTATGGCTACATAGAATCAAAAAAAATTTCAACGGATTTCAAAATTTCGTTCAATAACATAGTGCGTTCGAGAACAAGCGAAATCATACCTAATGATGATAACTTTATGTATTCGCCGATGATGAAGGACGGTTTCTTTAAAATGAAGCTGATTGCGCCTTCTAAGGCTTTTATGCATAACGAATTTTCAAAGACAGTCTGTAATTCTTTTTTGACTCAAGTGCTTAAGAAAAAGAGCGCGGATGTAATGCCGAATCAGCCATATACGCCCAGCCTTGAAGACCTCTATGTTGATTACTCCTCCTTTGCTGATATATTGTTTTCGTCAAATGAATCGCATGAGTCCGATAGCATCTTTTTTTTGCATCCATTCGGTTACAGTAAAAAAGAATCGTTTGCCGTAAAAAATGGGGCCCTTTATTTGGGGCTTTCGTATAACGGAAAACCGAAAAAAGTTAACCTTTATTTTATGCTGAATCGCGATTCGGCAATGCGATTCAATGGAAATGCTCAATTTTTTTGGTCATATCTTGGACCTTTAGGATGGACTTCGCTACCCGCAAAAAATCGTTTGGCAGATTCAACAGCGGATTTTACATCGTCAGGTATTGTGACGGTCGATTTGCCTAGTGATATGGTAAAAGAATCGCATTTGATGCCGGGCGGTTATTATTGGATTCGTATTATGCCTTGTGATGATAGTTGGCGAGAGTGTTCTAGGCTTTTGACTGTCTTTGCACAAACTGTCGAAGTTAAACGCGTTAGTGGTTTTGAAAATGGACGTTTCCTCAAACGGTGTAGAGCGCATACTATCAAGGAACTCACGAAAAGCATTGCGGGACTTTCGAATGTTTACCAGTTTGAAGAATCGTTTGGCGGTAAGATTCGTGAATCAGAATCAAAAATGCGCATTCGCGTGGCGGAAACTTTATACCATAGGAACCGCTGTGTATGCCCTGCTGATTACGAGCGCATTATTTTGGAGCGCTTTTCGGATGTATATAAAGTAAAGTGCTTTCCGCATGTGAAAATTGACGAGACTACGGGAAGTTGCGATTTTGCTTCTCCGGGGAATTTGCTAGTCGTGCCAATACCTTCGATGTTCAACGATGGTAGTTTCCAGTGGGATCCGTGCTTGAAAGGTTCAGTTTTGCGTTCTATCCGTGAATTCTTGCAGAGCCACATTTCAGGAATTGCGAATGTGCAAGTCATCAATCCGTTCTTTGATAAATTGCAAGTGCGCTGCAATGTCAAGTTACGCCGTTCTGAAAACGAGGGTGAAATCCTTTTGGATTTGAATAGAAAAATCAATTGCTTTATTTCGCCGTGGTTCCCGAAAACGAACGGTATAACAAAGCATTTTGGCTGGAGTCTTGATAAGGCGTCTCTTAAGTCGTATATCGAAAGTCTTGATTATGTAGAGCGAGTGGGCGATGATTTTACGCTCATGAAAATCGCTTCTGCCGATGAACAAAAATTTTTGGTAAACTTGTTTGAAAATACGGATGATAAAATCTTGCGTGGTACTTTCCCGTGGAGTATTGCAGTCCCGATGCGGAAGCATTTTATAAATGGTATGACGCCGAATACTTGTTCGTGTGAAGATAACGTCAATAACGGATATGGCGGCCTTGAAATTGGTCAAACATTTATCATAAGGAAAAAATGATGTCTGGACAAAATATGGAATATTTTAAGTTGTGTCGTAGCGAACTGAAGGAACGCTTTAAAGCAGGACGCATGCCGACCGAAGAAGACTTTATGGGCCTGATTGATTCCATGGTGAATTCCATTGACGAGGGTTTTGATGTCTCCGAAGAAAATGGCCTAGAAATCAAACAGAAAAAAGATAGCGGTTGCTTGGCTAGCTTCTTTTCGAATTTGGCGGAAAATAGACCGCAGTGGTTTATGAATGTTCGCAAAAATAGCGAAAGTGGGGGATCTTCCCTGCATCTTAAATCGTCGAACATGAAAGCTGAGGAATCGGCGATAACGCTTGAAAGTACGATTGCGGACGATGAAACTGGCGGGAAACCGCAATTGCGTATGGGCGTTGGCCGTGCATTTCCGTCGTGTGAACTGGATGTCGATGGCTTGATTGCGTCGAAGGGCCGAATCGGTTATGAAGATGAAAAGTTCGAAGTTGTCGCTGACGGAGAATGGCATGACGTGACTGGTGTGTTGACGGGGTGCCAATGCTTTGAAATAATGGCTGGCGTGGGGGGGATCGAAGGCGATGGACGTTTTGCGCTTGCCCATGCGATTGCCGTGAATGTTTTCAATAGCCATCCGTCCGTGAATCTGACGCAATCGTATAGCGGTGGGCGAGGGGCTAGAATCGACATCCGCTGGCATAAATGCGAAAACAAGTTTGAATTTACGCTCCAGATGCGAACTCATGGCAAATTTGACAACGAGGGACAAATCAAGGTACGATACCGCTTGACCAAGCTCTGGTATGATACGCAAATGCTCGGATCCATTGTTAAATGAGTACGATTGAATCCATAACCATCTCCCGTCAAGAGACGAGAGCGTTCGATTATGCGACTCTACGGCAAGAGGCCATAGAGCTTTCGCAAAAATTGAGCGGAAAAATCTGGACCGATTATAATGCTCACGACCCAGGCGTTACGATTCTGGAGCAGATTGTTTTTTCGTTGACTGAACTCGGTTATAAGACTGGATTCGACATTGAAGATTACCTTTGTTCGCCAGATGGGGGTATTGATTATGAATCGCAAGCGTTGTTCGATTCTTCGCTGGTGACGCAAGCGTTTCCGGTAACTTTAGACGAATATTCGGAATTTTTCAAGACTCATGTTTTTTGCGAAAAACCTCAAGACCGTTTGCGTTGCTATCCCAAAGACGTTCGTTTTTCTGTTGACGAAAACGGGTTTTACAAGGTTGTTTTTTTCATGGCAGGAACATCCAATGAATGGGTGTGCGATTGCATTTTTTATGAATTTTGGATGCTGTGGCGCAAGTGGCGCTGCATGGGCGATCATGTTTTGGATCTGCGTATCAAGTGGATGGGGGGCGACCTTAATTTTGTAGAAAATAATGAATTTGTAGATGATAAGATCTTACCAAAGGGCAAACATCAGGATTGGATGTTCTTTTCGCCAATTATTGAACTTTTCCCCACGATTTACAGGGAAGGGGAAAGTGCCGAAGCGCTAAAGAAATATCTTGCACCGATTGAATTTGTATTTAAAAAGTTTACCCATTTGCTGGATTATTTTCCGCAACTATTTTCTGTTTGTGGAAATCTTCCGGAATTTGCCTCGACGAATAGTACTGATTTGACAGAATCTGTAAAGAAAAATCTGGAACGTTATGACCTTGCCTTGAACCAGATGCTAGCCATGTTTGGGGTCCGTTTCCCGAAGTTGGGTTATATAACCTTGTTAAGGCGGGTGCGTTGTAAGGCCCAGTTTTTACGGGAACTCCCTAAATTGTTACAATACCGTTCAGGATTTTCTTGGCAACGCCGCATAGAGCTGATGCTTGGCATTTTACATGATGATTTGGATAAAATAAACATTTTTAATGTCGATGGAGTTTTTGCAAACGAAAGAGCGGGGCGTGTTCATATTGTGTTTTTTCATGGAACGGAACTAGATGTAGAAACGACTTGCAATATAGAACGTTTTGTCTGCAAAGAAATTCCTGCTCATTTATTACCGGTTGTTTATTGGGTGCCTAAACAGGAATGCAAAGATTTTGCTGAACTTTTCAGTGAATGGGAAGACGATGCTCCGATGAAGCAGGATATGTCACCACGGATGATGGAATGGCTTGAAAAACATAAAGAGTTTGTTTCGAAGAGGGCTTGGATATGAGTGAATCACTGAATCTCGTTGACGAAATGACCTTGAACATTGATGTGAATGGTTCTCATTTTTCTTTTATTTCGGAACATGAGCTTTACGAGTTTGCTCATGGGGCATTGATTAAAATGCTTGATGAAGTGTTGGACGAAATGGAAATAGAAGATGATGTGGTACTGGATTCGTTGACACTGGATTTGGACGTGAACGATAATGGTGATATTTTCCGCCAGATTGTAGATGGTTTGCGTAATGCACTCCAATCGAAGTTAAGGTCTGTGGTGTGCAATGCCCAAAGCAAGCCTATTACGAATATGCTTGCGGATATTTATAGACAACATTTGCCGTTGGACAAGTCGAGTAATATAGAAAGAGAACTTGATGCTCTTGCCGAAAGATGGATGCAGGAACATGATGGTCAATTGTTCAATCCGCTAGTCTTTTCGGAGTCCGTTATCAAGGCCATGCATGCTGAATTTCCGAATGTTGACGTGCAGCAGATTGCATGTACGGTTTATCAGCGGATTTTGCAGTTGAAAAATGCGAAAAAAATACAGAACATGCGTGAAAACGGTACTTCTGCGGACACAATATACTTTGAAGTCGCTGATTCTGGGTTGGTATTGCTTTCTCCGTACATTCCAATGTTGTTTGAACGTCTTGGCTGTATTCAAAAAGGGGCTTGGGTATCAGAAGATGCGAATCGCAAGGCCCTCTCGGTTCTTAAATTTGCCACGTTCGGTAATTACGGTGAACCGCCCAAAAATGCCGCTGTGATGAACCTCCTTTGCGGATTCCCGGCGACACCAGTGTTTTATGTGGATGAACTTCCAAAACTTGACGATAACGAAAAAGAATTGATTGAGGGGCTTCTCAAGGCGGTTATTGCAAACTGGGCCGCCGTGGGGCACATGTCGCCAGACGGTTTGCGTTCATCTTTTTTTGTGCGACAGGGGAGAATTGAGGCGGATGGAGCGACGGACTTGCTCACGGTAGAAAAGAAAACGTTCGATATTTTGCTGGACAAACTCCCGTGGGGATACTCGATAATAAAGCACCCATGGATGCCAAAGGTTTTAAAAGTCAAGTGGAGATAAAAAGCATGTCCCTCCGATCTAAAAAGCTGGTCATCCCCGACCTGAAAAGCATGTCATTCTGGAGCGAAGCGATAGAATCCATAAAGGGTAAGTAATAAGGATAAGCAATGAATCAGAATTTGACAGACGAAATCGAATGGTGCAAGGCGGTCATTGACATGCGTTTTTCGCAGTACTTTTCTGCTGACGATAGCGAAGAGAAAAAGTTGCAAGTCGAAATGCTTGCTCCGCCTGAACTTGACGAAAGTTCTCCGTACGGTCGCGTTGTCACCCAGTTCGGTTTTGGCTTTTATGAGCGGCTCGTGATGGCCCTTGCCCTGTTGCCGCACCTTTGTCCGCAAGCTTTGGATGCATTCTTGTTGAACAACCGTACGCTCGGTCGCCCTTATACGGAGTTTGGCGGCTGGCACGGAAAAAGCCATTCTGGATTCTTGCCGACGTGCGAAACGGCGTTGTTCCTTTTGGCGGGTAACGATATCGAAAAGCGTTTGAAGATGATGGCCATGTTCGAAACTGTTGCCCCGCTTTTTGTGGAACGCATTTTGCAACTCGAATACGGTGAACCGGGCGAACCCGCGAATTCGGCGGCTCTCCGCATATCTTCGGAATACTTGCAGTACTTTACGACAGGCGTTCGCAACAAGCCCGACTTTAGCATGCATTTCCCGGCAAAACTCATCACGACGAACTTGCAGTGGGATGACCTTGTCTTATGCGAAGATACTTTGGACGACATCAACCAGCTTTTGACGTGGATAGAGCATTCCGATGTCGTTTTAGATGATTTCGGACTCCGCAAAAACCTCAAACGCGGCTACAGGGCTCTGTTCTACGGCCCGCCGGGCACGGGCAAGACGCTTACCGCGACGCTTATTGGTGCAAAGGTCGGCATGGACGTTTATCGTATCGATTTGTCGCAAGTTATCTCGAAGTACATCGGCGAAACCGAAAAGAATTTGTCGAACATTTTCGACCAGGCGGAACACCGCAACTGGATTCTCTTTTTTGACGAAGCCGATTCGCTTTTTGGCGCTCGCACGCAGACGAGCAACTCGAATGACCGTGCCGCGAATCAGGAAATTTCTTACCTGTTGCAACGCGTCGAAGATTTCCCGGGCATCGTAATTCTCGCGAGCAATCTCAAGTCGAACATTGACGAAGCTTTTTCGCGAAGGTTCCAGAACGCCATCTATTTCCCGCTCCCCGAACCCGAAGAACGCATGCGACTTTGGTCTAACATTTTCGCGAAAAAGTCCGTGCTCGCCGACGATGTTGATTTGAATATTTTTGCAGAAAAGTACGAGCTAGCTGGCGGTGCTTTGACGAACGTGGCCCGCTACGCCGCCCTCTGTGCTGCACAGGAAAACCGCAAAAAAATTTGTAACGATGATATAGTCAAAGCCTTGGCTAAGGAACTTCACAAAGAAGGAAAAATACTATGAAAATAAAACTCCCTCTTATAGGTGCTATAGTTTGCTTTTTTATCGTATTTTCGTTTGCGAATAGTGACCCGATGAGCTATTATCGGGTATATCAGGATTCTCTTGAACAACCATTGCCTTCGTTTGGGCAAAACGTTTGTGGATGCAGCCACAAAGAAGAACTTAATGGTGAAGTGATTGGATTTTATCCGTATTGGTATGCTGGTGATACGACCAAGTGGGTTGATTTCGAAGGGATTACACGACTAGCTTATTTTGGTTTGCGTGCTCTCAATGATGGCTCTCTTGCGATGCCTTCAGGCGATTCTGCTTTTGCGCATTTGAATAAAGAAGAAAATTATGAATTTGTTAATGATGCTCATCGTCATAATGTTCAAGTTGATTGGGTTGTGACTAAGGATGATTGGGATTCCTTGAAAACAGAAAGGGAAAGAAAAACTTTTTTTGATAAATTGTCAAAAGATATATATAAACTTTTGAATTTTAAGGTGAACTCCTATTTTCAACGTTTCGTGAATACCTTTACCTTTTATACCGATGAGTTCGAAAATCGCGGCGATGGTGTGACCTTGTACTTTAAAAATTTCCCAATAGACAGCGATGCGACACAAGCTTTTAATATATTCTTCGATAGCTTGAAAACGAACCTTGAGAAGAAAAATGCTTATGTCCATGTAAATCTGATGGTGAATCGTGTGGATTTGTCTGTAAATAAAGGAATTTATAGCTACGAAAATTTCTTGGATCGAAATAAAAGTTCTGAAGATTCGAAAAAAATCAGTAGAAAGCAAATCAGGGAAACTGTAAAAAATTATCTGTTTGTTGTAATGGATGAACCTGTTTCCCGAAACAAGCAGGTTCTATTGAATGATTTGGATTTGCAGTTGGAAGGGATGGCTCGACGTAATATGTTGCATGCTCTTGTACCTTTTGCTTGGCTTGATAGCGTAGAGTGGAAACAGTTTGCTGTAGATGCCTTGTATTATAACGATACCTATTACAATATAGGACTAGCACCTTATGCGACACCTCTTAGCGCTTTAGCCTTAGATACATGCGATGAATCGGGAAATCTCGGAAAATGTATGCTTAAGTATTTCGAAAATGAAGAGGGTGATGGCTTGCGTCAGGGGAGTTTCTCGTCGTTTGTTTGTCGCTATCGTTGGATGTTTCGCTTTATGAATATTTTTACATTCTTTGTCGCAATTGGAGTGTTGATTGCTTATTTTTCCTTGTACCGCGTGGCAGATTTTTTCAATAGCCGCTTGGCGTTACTGCTCGGGATTGTAGTCGCTCCGTCGGCAATCATGATGACTCTCATCTCTCGTTTTGACCCTTTTGTGGCCGAGTATCGCGGTACATTTGGGCTGATTCCCATCCTCGTTTTACTTGTGACCGTTATCGCTATCATCTTGATTCAAGTTTACCGCAAGAACGATCTCCCCAAACGCCGAGGAAGATGATGTCATGTAGCATCGTCATCCTGAGCAACGCGAAGGATCCAGTGAAGTCTTGAAAATGCGTGTTACCCCGGCCTTCGTTCGCGACTTTCATCCTGGAGCGTAGCGATAGGAACCAAAACATTTAACAACAACATAAGGACAACCCCATGACCTCCACATACACACAAAAATCCGACGCCATCCAACGCATGGCCGCCCACAACGCCGCAAGCATCATGGACTCCTCAGCCCAGGGCGCAAGCCTCCAACGCAAAGCCGACATGATGGGTAGTACCATCCAATGCGAAGGCCTCGAAGATGAAGAATTGCCCGCCCAAGGCAAGTTCATCCAGCGCGAAGCCATCCCCGACGAAGAAGAGGAACTCGCGTAACAGTCATCCTGCCTCAGCTTCGTCATCCTGAGGGCGAACGCCCGAAGGATCCAGTAAAATCTTGACATTGCATGCAGTTCTGCTGTGGCTTTGTCATCCTGAGCGAAGAACCGAAGGTTCGTAGTCGAAGGATCTCTACAAAAAGGAATATCCCATGCCCACCACCTACGCACAAAAACAATCCCCCGCCCAAAAGAAGGATGCCCCCACCGCAGCCTCCGTTCTCGATTCTTCTTCTCAAAGCGAATCCCTCCAGCGTAAGGCGGACATGGCAAATAATGCCGCACAGCGAGCAGAAGCCCCGCGACCGAATAACACGGGCATGCCGGACAACTTGAAAGCTGGTATCGAAAGCCTCTCCGGTTTTTCGATGGACGATGTGCGTGTGCATTATAACAGTTCTAAACCAGCTACTGTTCAGGCTCTTGCATATACGCAGGGAACAGACATCCATGTTGCCCCCGGTCAGGAAAAACACCTCCCGCACGAGGCTTGGCATGTCGCCCAACAAATGGCCGGCCGCGTTTCTCCTACCACGAATATCAACGGAATGCCTGTGAACGATAACACCGCCCTAGAACATGAAGCGGATGTAATGGGGGAGAGAGCGTTGCAGAGGAAGGGAATGGGATGTTCAACAACTCTGCAAAAAGGGAATTGTGATCATATTGTACAGTGCATGTCTTGGTATGAAATTTTTCAAGGATTTAATTTGAACGATTCTGCCGTTCCCAAAATTGTGAAACTTTGTAAAGAAAATCCCGAATTTGGTAAATGGGTAAGTGATAGTTTGAATGCATGTCAACATGTGAATCGTGTGGATAATAACAGTTCTAATTATCATAGCACAGCAGGTACCATTTCTGGATCTGATCGCGCTGGTTATCCAGGAAAACAAGATCCTGATAAGAAATTGCGTCATGAAATGAAAGTTATTACAATACTGCATGAGCTGATGCATACCGCAGTTCGTAATGGGGCTTATCAAAAAAGAATTGGTGTGAATAATAATGTAATTAATTGGGGAGATGAAAGGGAAGAATATAATAAGAACGCACATAATTCAAACATTGGAGATTGGAATGTTTCCGCGAATGATAATCAAGAATTAAGAACGCAATTCCGTTTTCTTCTTATGAATGCCCTAAGGCTTAGGGATATTTGTAAACAAGAATTTTCCTCGAGGATAGATTCTACAACTTGTCCCTATTTTATTATAGCTACGAGGGTTAGTCATCTTGTGAATTGTCCGTGTATTGAATATGATGCTGTATTGGGTGATCTTGTATATTATATGATGCGTAAGAGGTTGACTGAAACGAGTACATATAAATATGCAAATAAATTGTTGAAAGATGCAAACGAAAGAAGACATGACCATACAAAAAGAGTGGTAAATATCTTGCCTTAAAATTCGTTTTTTTATATAGAAGATTTTTGGGGTAATATTTTATGAAATCTGTATACACGAATAGAAATGATACATTACAAAAGATTTCAAACTCAAATGCTGAATCTGTAACGGATTCTTCTGCTCAGTATAATAGCCTGCAGTGCGAAGCCCTCTCCGAGGAAGGGGAATTCCTTGAATAAATAATTGAAAAAGGAGCACATCATGCAAATCACATACGCACAAAAGAATGATACTGTGCAAAAGGCTTCGACGAACACCGTCGAAGCCGTCGTTGATTCTTCGTCGCAGTCTGCAACCTTGCAGCGGCATGCTTCGCTTGCGGATGGGGTGGCGCAGCGTGCTCCGCGACCCCGCCCGAATAACACCGGAATGCCGGACAATTTAAAAGATGGTATCGATAGCCTTTCTGGTTTTTCAATGGATAATGTTCGTGTGCATTACAACAGCAGCAAACCCGCTACCGTGCAGGCTCTCGCCTACACGCAGGGAACTGACATCCATGTTGCCCCCGGCCAAGAAAAGCACCTCCCCCATGAAGCATGGCATGTCGCCCAGCAAATGGCTGGTCGAGTTTCGCCTACTACAAACATCAATGGCATGCCTGTCAATGATAATGCAGGATTGGAGCATGAAGCCGATGTGATGGGAGAAAAGGCTGTGCAGCGCAAGAATGTTGAAAAGGATGATGCTTGTTTGAGGGGGCCTTTGAACGAAGTGTGTCAGTTGGTTAGGGTTAAAGAGGGGGTGAGTGATTGGGATTATTGTGATTATTACGAGGACTTGTGTAATATTTTGTTGAAGAAAAATTGCGAGAATGAAAAAATTACTATAGGAAGTGAGGAGAATACTCGAAAAAAATGGAGAATGCTTCTTGTAAATAAATTTGGAGCAACTTTAGGAATTCAAACATTTGGACGTTTTCTTATATCGAATTGCCAAAATTTTGCATCTGTTTGCGATGTTTGTGTAGTTAATGATCCAACACGACAAGATGCTCCGATGGTAGATGATTTTGATATCACTCAATTTGTGTACACTCAAGGTTTTGAAAACCTAATGACCGATGATGAAATAAGGTGGGTGAGAAATCATTGCCATGATGTTGTTGCAAATGGTGGCGAAAATGTTGGAAACTTTGAAAATGTTTACCATGTTACCCATGCAGGAGGACATGGCAATAGCATTTGGTGGGTTTATCAAGGTGGTGTAATGAAGGTTGTGGGGTGTGCTAGGCATTCGGGACGAAAAGGCAATAATCAATATACTTTTCATGCTAAAGTTGATGGAATGCCTGATAAATATAGTAGGTAAAAAAATGTTTGATGCCACTCCCCATTTTCTACATCACCCCACCCACTCTCCAAAATTCTCCGGCGTAACGGTCTCGATTTCGGCATCTGGGTATCGGTTCGTAAACGCCTTGGTGACGCGGCTTTTCTTTTTGGGGTTCCACTTGAATTCGAACGCCTTGATTTTTGAGCCGCAGACTTCAAGGTAATCGACTTCCATCTGGTCGGTCGTTCGCCAGAAATATGGGAGTCCATCGGCACGGCTGTAGGCTTTCCTTTTCATGCGTTCGCTGATGGCGTAGTTTTCCCAAAGTGCCCCGATGTCGTTCCTTTGCGGCACGGGCGTAAAATCGTTCAGTACGGCATTGCGGATTCCGTTATCCCAGAAGTAATACTTGACGCCTTTTTTGATTTCATTGCGCAAGTTGTTCGAATACGATGTTAGCGGGAAAATGATAAACGCCTGTTCCAATATTTTCAGATACGATTCCACAAGTGTCCGTGACACGCCAATGAGTCCGGCTAATTCACTGTAAGAGACTTCGCTGCCCACCTGCAAGGCCACCGCCCGCAACAATTTTTCAAGCACGGTCGGTTTTCGGATTCCTTCGTACTGCATCAAATCTCGATACAGGTGGCTGTCCGCAAGCATCTTAAGTGTTTCTTTGACGCCGTCCTCGTTTGTCACGACTTCGGGATAGCTTCCGTAAATTAGCCGTAGTTCAAGTTTTTTGGATTCTTCCAAAAATCCAAAGTGCTTAGCAAGTTCTGTATAACTTAACGGGAACAACTTGTATTCGAATTTGCGACCGGTCAATGGTTCTTCTACAGAGTTTGCCAATGTGAACGAACTTGACCCGGTAATCACTACTTGAACATCGTCGCGGGAATCCACAAGCAGTTTTACCGCACGCCCGAGGTTCTGAACCTTTTGACCTTCGCCGATAAAAACAACCTTCTTTTCGCCTATTAGCGGTGTCTTGCATCTATCAAAAAGTCAATATTTTGCATTTACAAGTGCCAAAACACGAATTTTTACGATAATTTTCGAATTTTTCAGTTTTTTTCGTTGACGAATTCCTTGTCAAACACAGCAGTCCTGTTTTCAAACAAGTGTATTCGTTCTAACGAATTTTTGTTGATTAAATGTTTTCTAAAGCTTTCAAAGTAGGTGTCCGATCAATATCTCTTTTGTAGGACAGTTCAATCACTTTTAGCCAATACGAAGTAATGAATCCATTGCAACGTGCGATGGATCCATCACTTTTTATCAGAACTGTGGCTTTAGCCTAGATTCCGCAGGCGGAAATAACTCCTGGCGTGGGCGTACCCGTGCACCAGGATTCGCTTTCATCGCGCTTGTTCCAAAGCCCGATGTTCAGTTGCGTACTCTTGCGGACTGCAGCCGAGGCGGAACCCACAGGGAGCGGTGCCACATGGAGCGAATCCGACTTGCCGTAATAGAGCGAGTCGAGAACGGTCCCGTTGCACTGCAACACGATTGAACCGCTCGTTTTCCCGAAGGCGGGCATGTTTTCTGTGAACTTGTATATGCCTGCACTTTGTGCGTCTTCGCGGTCGCCTACGACGAGGATTTCGTTAGGTGGTAACTCGAACGTCTCAATCTCAGCGGAACCGCTCACGTTCGAAGTTTTTCCGAAGGTGCACTTGTCCAGCACGAGCGTATCGGTGCTCCCGTTGTAGAATTCCACGAACGCGAATTGCGTGGAATCTTTTGTATTGGGCTGCACAAAGAACTCGCTCATGACAATATCGTTTGCTGCCGGTGCCCGCTTTATTGCCGGGAGTTTGAGCGACACTTGCAAATTCACATCCTTCGCGATGTCGATGGCAAGCGCAATCTTGCTGCGGAGCGATTCAATCTGGAAACTCGGGATAGGTGAGGTTTCGTCGAGAGTGAAATCGTCTTCCATGCTGAAGATGGTCTTGCCGCTTTCGTCCTGCATCGAAATGACGATGTGGTATTCGCGGTCGAGTTTGAGGTCGTCGCTGGTGAACGTGACGTTCTCCGAATCGAACACCATGGGGTAGGTGAACAATTCCCCGTTGCTCGTGAGTTTCATTTCGCCAGTCTTAATTCCCGCCGGGTTGCCAAAGCCGATGGGAATCTTCACATAGACGAACCCGACCAGCGCGTGCATGGGAATTTTCAAGTTCACGGCGGAACCCGCTTCTAGCGAAGTCGTGACTTCGCCTTCTTGCATCAAGGCTCCGTTGGCGTAGAGTTTTGCGTTGAACACCCATTCGTCACCAGGGAAAAGGTCGAGGTTGAACGATTTTTTCTCGATGGAATGCACGAGATGAAGCGTGTCTGTTCCGTAGCAGTCTAGCACGAGGCTGTCGAGCAGCGGAGTCTCGGCGAAATCCAGATTGAGGGCGACATTTGCCACAGTCCCTGTTTGGATTGTCGGGTTGGACGTTTCGGCTTGAGATTCGCTGGAGCAGTTCCAAAGGGATAGAGCTGCGATGATTGAGGCTGCGCCGAGGCAGACGTGTTTTTTTGTTGTAGGACTCATATAACCTCCTGTTTTGGATAGGTCCTACATAGTTAACACGCTTTAATGGTGGTGTTTGTCCGTAAAAAATGTGTAAAAATTTAAAAACGTAGTTTGCTTTTGCCGTTTTCCACGCGATTCCCTTGGAGCTTGGTTGCACAGGCCTTGTCTTGTCGGAGAATCTTTACGAGTGCACTTGGACTAAGTCCGAAGGCTGCCGCGGCGGCTTTCGTGTCGCCGTTCTTTTGCGCCATGATGTCGAATACGTGAGCGACAAACAGCGGAAATTGCGGGTTGCTCGGCTGGATATGCCCGTTGCTGCCTGGGAATTTCATTTCGACATCGGGGGGCGTTTCGCGGACATTCAGCGCAAGTGCCATTTGCATGCGGTGCAATGCGTGAATTTTGTTTTCTTTTGCGCTCCTGCTTTCGGAAGACTTTATTTCTAAATTATATTGTGGTAAGGTCAGATGAACGCCGGTATTGGTCTTGTTCCTGTGCTGACCACCGGGGCCGCTGCCTTGATACCCTTTCAGGGAACAGGCCCGCAAAAGTTCGTCGAGGTTCATTTTCAGGTAGGTGTCGCGATGCATGTTCTGAAAAATAAAATAGTTCTTGCGTTGTTGTTGGGCGTGTTTGCGTTTATGGCTGGCTGTGCCGGTTCTTCTAAGGGTTCTGGTAATGCTAACGAATCTGACGAAACGGCCGCTGTCCGCGATGCAAAGTTCAAGGCTCAGGAAGCGGACAAACTCGCGATGCTCGAAAGCATGTACGAACTGTTCAAGTCCTCTGTCAAGAACCGCGCCCCGTCTGACGTTTTGCTCGGCTTTTTGACGGATTCGTCGGAATATTGGCTCGATACGCTTGAAAATCATGCCAAAACTTACGATGCGACGGCCATGGACACCTGCCAGTTCTACGAGGCTTACGCCATAGTACTTTATCGCCTTTTCGAACGCGAACACCTTTGGGATGTTCCCGATTACCGCATGCTTTACCTGCTCTTGTACAATAGCGGGTTTCTGGACGTGGTCGATCGCGTGAACATGGGCCCGTTCGAAATCAAGAACGACCGCGGGAGTGTTGGCTTGGCATCGAGCCCGAAGGTGCCTATCATGTTGTTCGATTGGGACGATACGAAATGGAAACTCGACTTGGTCGAGACGCTTCCGCTCATTACAAAAGGCGTCGAAGCGACTGCCGCAAAAAAGAATTGGACCGGGGCTAGGCTTGCGCTCTACTGGCTCGACAAGAAATACCACTTGCAGTATTCACGTTTGGACGAATCGCTATTTGAACCGATTGGTTTTTAACGGACTTGAAGTGAAGGTTTAGATTTTATGCGTAAGTTTTTTGAGGCCTGTGCGCTTATTCTTACTTTTGCCGTGGTGTCTTGGGCTGCTCCAAGCAAGCCTGCGATGAAAATTTACGGCGCTGTCGAAGCGAAGGAAGGCTTTGCGGGGGCTCGCCTTTTTGACGTACTCGATTCTGTCGGTGGCACGGGAACGTGGATGGAATGGGATGTGAACGGCGTCCGGGACCCGTCTGTGATGAAGGTGCTCGACCCGCTTTTGAAGTCTTCGAATAAGCCGAAAATGGTATGGCTTATCACCGAACGCGACAAGCCTTTGCTCTCGGTGCTTTTGCCAAAGGGGGCTGGCGAAGTGCTTGTGTTTTATGAACTCGGTGCTCTCGATGCCAAACCGGTACAGCTCAAGTTGAACAAAGTCCTTACGCCGGATGTCGTTTTCAGAGATTACAGACAAACATCTGAAACGGAATTTGTTCATCTCGACCGCTCGAACCTTAAAATTACGGTGCTGGATAAACTAATCAGGTTCACGTATGACAATCCCGATAAGACCCCGCTCCGTTATGACCCTGATTTTTCAACGAAAACCATCGTCGATAAGCATGCCGAAGTGAACGACTACCTGGGCTTTTTGAAGTATGAGTATTCCATGATGCTTAGGGCTTTTGTCCAATCTACCCGCGGTATTTTTAACTGGCAGCCGTGGCACTGGTATATGGACAAGTGGAATTCGAAGTACATGATTTCGCCGAAGGAAATCGAGATGATTCTTTCTAAAGGGTTTCCTCCCGATTACTTCACCGTGTTCAAGGCCAAGGCTTCGGGGGGTGAAGTTATTGAAATGCGCACAACCGGGAACGGATTCCTTGAAATGGTCATTACAAGACCTTAATTTTCTTGTCATTTGTCATGCCCGCCTGTGAGCGGGCATCTCCGTGTATATTTTTTTTCTATTTTACCTTTCGTGAATTCTATCATTAAAAAATTTCAGATACTTCTAGTTGCCTGTGCAACTGTTTCCAGCTTGGCGTCTTCTGTTGTGGAAGATTCCAAGAAACATTTTATTCTGGATGACGAGGTCCTTGATTCTTCCAAGGAGACTTGCGAAGATGGTTCGGGGATGATGTTCCGCCCGGAAAACGCATTCTACACGGACAATGCCGTTCCAAGCCGCTATTACCGTTTGGCACTCCCGTCAAACAAGAAACCGACGGTTGCTGTGACGAATAGCGAACTTCTTCCGCTAGACGCTCCACTTTGCAAATCTACTCCGGTAAAATTCCCTCCGGTTTCTGTATCGGAGCCGTTTTTGAAGGACAACTTGTGGATGGTTGACGTGCAGGTGCCGCTTTACGTTCCCCAGGGAAATTCTGTTGCGCTTCGCAAGACGTTCCGCTTGAAGGTCGATTTCGCTTCGGCTTCGACAAGTGGACGCAATCCTGGTGCACGTGCTTTGATGCAAGTATCGAATGCGAAATCGGCGTCCCAGTTCGGCGTTGCCGGCGCCTCCGTTTCTTCCTTGCGTCGCGAGGCTTCTTCCGAAATCGACAACGTGGTGCAACTTGCTGAGTTTGTCGTCGGGGACAAGGGTTCCTCGTCGATTGCGTCGTTCAGCGAAGACGGAATGTATGCGGTCAGCTACGAGTCTATCAATAATGCGCTCAACAAAATCGGTCGCAAAGGCTTGAGCGGAATCCCTGTCGAGAAAATTTGTCTTTACGGTGCTTCTCCAGATACGCTTCCTGACATGGCTCCGGGCGCAAAGCTTCGCAATCCGAACCAACTATTTGAATTGCCCATTAAGGTGAACGACCGCAACGGTGACGGGACTTTTAACGAAGGCGATTCCATCTATTTCGTGGGTTATGGCAATGCGTTCTGGAAACGTATCGATTCCGAAGAACAAAAATATTCCAAGACGGGTATGAGTTATTTCCATTCTTACTCGCCTTATTCTTATTATCAGAATTTCATTTTCGGTTACAAAGAAGTGGGCAAGGGCCTCCGTATGGAAACGCTTGCCAAGCCCAAAGCGTCGCCGAAGAATATTGACTGGTATAGGTATGTGCGTGCCGAAGAAGATGAACTCTTGATAGATACTTATTATGGCAGGGGCGTTGATTGGGAACGCGCTACTGGTAAGGAGTGGTTCTGGAAATGGCATGGCCGGAAAGACACGAACTCTTATACTGCGCAAGACTTGAAGTTCCAATCGACAACGGATTTACCGGGATTGATTCCTGGTGAAACAGGCTATGTGGCTGTTTCGTTTTTCCCGTACCGTACTCTCAAATCGTCGGCGGGGGTGGATCAAGCTACTGTAGATGCGTTCTCCACTAGTGATTATGAATATAGAATGCAGTTCATTCGTTTTATAATGGTTGTGAACGGTGAAACGAAGTTCTGGTCCGATGGCACATTGTTGCCCGGTGGTAACTTTGCCATATCTTTGAATTCATTGGCGAAAACCGGTAACAAGTATGAATTGAGAATGCTCCCGAACCAGAAACAGCACGACCGATTTGACGGGTATTCCGTGGCGTACCGCTGGGATCCTTCTTCTGTCGTGGTTGATTCATCGGAGTGGCTGTTGCCGGGATTTGCTACAGGTGCTATTCGGATTCCTGTCGGAAAGGACAAAGACCTTCGAGTGATGAAGTTCAGAAACTTTAAGCAAGTCGGGTTGTTGAATGTGTCGGATGGATTCGCAGTCGATAGCATTGATGCTTCCGATGACGTTCGTTATTTGCTATTCCGTGACAAGGACCGCCGCAAGTCGACTTTGACTGTTCAAGGAATCCAGGAACCTTCGAAAAATGTTGTGCAGAAACTTTCTCAAATTTCTTCGAAAACGGAATACCTGATTATTGCTCCGGAGAAATTTCTTGCTCCGGCGGAATCGTTGGCCGTATTCCGCTCCAGTGAAAAGGCGGCGAGCCCGCTTGTGACTACAGTCGTTTCGGCAGAAAATATCTATAGGCATTATACTGGAGGTTCGTCATCTCCGATTGCTATTCGAAACTTTATTGCATACGCCAGAAGCGTTTGCCCGGATTTGCGGTTTGTCTTGTTGGCCGGTTCCGGACATTACGACTATCGCGGACTCAACACCAAGCTTGGCAAGAACTACTTACCACCGTTCGAAAAGGAATCTTCTGTAACGGAGGACTTCTTTGCCGTTTTGGATTCGGGTGAAGTTGTTCGCGGAAGCAAAGCGTATGATATTGATTTGGCTTTGGGGCGTGTGCCTGTTTCATCGGTTTCAGAGTTTTTCGACTACATCCAGAAAGCGAAGGACTACGAAGAAATCGGGACGTTTGACCATAGCGAATGGAAATCAACGCTGTTGTTTGCTGCCGATGATGCCCGTAATGGCAATGCCCAGGACGATGCTGAGCATACGAGTCATCAGGAGTCTTTGGCGAATTTAATCGACACACTCTCTAAAGAGCAGGGCTTCAGATGGAACCAGAAAAAAGTCTATCTGTTGGATTACGAGTACGATGCTGCTGGGCAGAAACAAGAAGCGACGAATGATTTCTTGAACATCTTGAGCCAAGGTGCTTTGATGACCATGTACTTTGGACATGGCTCCAAGGTCGCCTGGGCATCCGAAGGTTTGTTAAAACTTTCGTACCTATCGAAACTTTCGAATAAAAAAACTTATACGATATTGAATTCTTTTTCGTGCACGGTCGGTCGATTTGATGAAGGCAACTCCAGATCGTTGTCAGAAGCGTTTGTCCTTGAACCGAATGTCGGCGCCATTGCTGCTGTCGGCGCGGCTCGCGAAACATACGCAGAATCCAACAGACAATTTGCTCATAACTTCGTCAGTAAAGCTCTGCTTGTAAACGGCAATTATTTGGGCGTTGCCTATATGCAGTCTAAAAATCCGAGTTCAGCAAATCGCAGTGCGGATGTTGTTTATAATACGGAACACTATGTCTTGATTGGCGAACCTGTTATTCGAATGCCTTTGGCTAGTTACAAGATTTCTCTCAGTTCTCCGATTGATACAATAAAGGCTTTGGATAAAGTAAAATTATCTGGATCAGTTTCCGGTCTTTCGAATGGCAATATTGCCTTGACGCTTAGAGAAGGTCGTTATATCAAACGCCTTCCGTCGCTGAGATCTGCTGGGGATACGCTTAATGTCAAGTATGATGGAGCGCTTATTTATTCAGAAGTCATTCCGGTGGTTGGCGGACGGTTTGAAACGCAATTTGTGACTCCGAAAAAATTGAACATCGGAGACTCTCTTGCTGAACTCCGCGCTTGGGCGTATTCTTCGAACGATGTTCCTATTGGACGTTATCATGGGAAAGATATCAAGATTTCAGGAATATCCAATTATGCTGATTCGCTGAACGACAAAAATGCGCCGAGTATTTGTATCCAGTCATGCTATGGCGGGGCTTCGTCTTGCTTTGCCGATAACCAGTATGTCAAGTTCCAGACTCCGGCTTGCCTGCAAATTGTCATTGAAGACGAGACTGCGCTAGACTACCGTGAACAGGCCGATGAAGGTATTACTTTTGAAATCTTTGGTTTGGAAGATCAGTATCATCCGGCGCCATTGTTGGAACAGACTTCTAAGCGCGCTGTTGCAAGAAAATCGCTCACAACAGAAGCGTATCCGCCAGGCGATTACTCGTTTAAGGTACGTGCACAGGATGTACTGGGGAATGTTTCTACGAAGGTCGTGAATCTCCAGATTACCGAGTCCATGCAGACCGGTCTTTCGGATGTGTTCAATGTCCCGAATCCGGTAGGGAAGAAGGGTACTACGTTCTACTTCAAGAGTCTCTCTGGTGATTTGGCACCGAAGGTGACGATATTCATTTATAACCAGCATGGTCGGCTTGTCAAGGTCATTAAGGACGCTAAGTCCGGTGTAACGCATTGGAACGGAAAAGATAATTACGGTCGCTTGCTGGCAAACGGTCTGTATCACTATGTTGTTCGTAGCGAAGCCAAGGTGAATACTCAGTCCGAAGAAAAAGCTAGCTCAAAAACAAGAACTTGGACGAAAAAACAGAAGTTGTTGATATCGAGGTAAAAAATGGAATTGCGTGAAAAACCGGGGAAAGTGCAAAAACTTTTGGAACTTTCACTCCGCTTTCGCTTGATTTTTGTTGTTTTAATGGTAGGTTTTGCTGTTGCTTTCTTGGCGACTGGATGGCAGCAGATGGGGTCGCTCCCGCTTGGCGCTTCAGAAGCTCTTGGCATGTGGATAGCCGGATTTACGAATGTCGTTTCGGCATGGAATTCCTCGCAGTACATTTTTGTAGCCGCCCTTTCCATGGTTGTGCTTTATTTTGTATTTGGCGGAGTGCGTGGTGGCGTCGGTGGTTTGATTGCGCTTGCCGCTTTTGTGGGTTCACTTTTCGCCTTGGGCGGTGATGAAGACATGCTCCTCATCTTCTTTGGTGCTTTTGCAGGGCTTTCGCTTCTGTTCTTGCTATTTGTCAAGTGGAGTGTTGCGTGCGCACTGTTCCCGTTTGCGCTTTCGTGGCTGTTGCTGACCGGTTTTCTGGGCTGGTTCCCGATGATGATAGGGAAGGCTTGGCTCATGTGGGCCGTGCTTAGCGGGATTGCTTTTTCCGGAGTTGTTGCCTGTGCTTTGATTGCCGGGAAGGAACTGGGTGAGGGTTCTCCTCAGGCGGGTGCGCTCGTCAAGGCGGGTAAGAAGATGCTTACGCCGGTTCTGATTGCATCGCTGCTTGCGCTTTCTGCCCTTGTTGTCGATATGGGTGGTGCCGTGGATGGAAAAAAAATCGGGAGCGCCGCGATTCTCTGGGTATCGTTTAACGTCTGGTTTTTCGGTTTTACGTTCGGGACGATGTCCTTTGCCCCGTGGGAACGTCTCCGCGCTGGTTCTCGCCGCGTCAAAATGAGCGACAAGAAAAAGAAATCTTCAAAGAAAAAGTAGGAAGTAGACAGTAGGCAGTAGGAAGCTGGCTGTTGAAATGTCATGCCTGCCGCTGAGCACTTTGATCACTTAGTGCTTTAGCACTTATGTGAGCATGGTCCGCGTATGGGGAAGGCATCTCCTTCTCGTCATCCTGACGACCGAAGGGAGGAAGGATCCATACGGTAAAAAAAAGCGCCTTGAGCTGTTTTCTCAAGACGCTTGTTGTTGGAGTGTGGATGTTTTAATTCTTTCTGATTATAAGTTAGAATGTTTTGATGTAAAAAGCCCTACTTTTGTAGGGCTTTTTATGGATAAAAAATCCATGATGAGAAATCGTGTTGAGGATTAGGCGATATTTAGGCTCTGTTCGCGGATGCACTCGATTTCGTTCTTGAGCTCGATGGCGAGGGCGGCGATGTCGGCGTTCTGGCACTTGGTGCCGAGCGTATTCGCTTCGCGGCCCATTTCCTGCAAAATGAACCCGAGGTTCTTGCCCTGGGCGCCTCCTTTGGAGAGTGCGTCGAGGAACAGCTTGTTATGGCTGCGGAAACGCGTGATTTCTTCGTGGATGTCGAGCTTGTCGGCCATGATGCAGGCTTCTTGCAAAAGGCGTACTTCGTCGATTTCGGAATCCTTCATGAGCATGTTGATGCGCTCGCGGAACTTCGTTTTCCATGTTTCTATACGCTGTGGATCGAGGACTTCGACCTTGTCGATGACGTCGTTCAGGTGGTTGACGCGACGGGTAAGGTCCACGGCGAGGTTCGCGCCTTCTTTTTCGCGCATGGCGATGACTCCGTCCAAAGCCTTGTCGAGTTCTGCCTTGAGGTGCTTTTCCCAAAGTTCGTTATCGTTGTTGCCATCGGTGAACTGCAAAACTTCGGGGATGGCGAGCACGTGTTCCAGCTTGATTTCGCCTGCGATACCGTACTTGGCCTGCATCGCCTTCGTGATTTCGACGAACTTTTCCACGGCGGCCTCGTTGTAGCAAACGGGGATGTTCCCGACGTTGCCCGCTCCAAGCGTAATGGAAAGGTTCACAGAACCACGGACCAGCTTGTCCTTGATTTGAGCCTTGAAGTCATTTTCGAGATAGGCGAAGTTCTTGGGAATCTTGCTAGAAATTTCGAGGAAACGGCTGTTCACGCTGCGTACTTCGATAACGCACGTGATTCCTTGCATTGTGGATTCGCTCTTGCCGAATCCGGTCATGGAAATTATGGACATTTTGATTCTTGCGGCTTTGCCGCATCCTAGTTACTAGTTAATAGTTCTTAGTTACTAGTGAATCTAGAAAAAATATTCTAGTAACTAGTAACTTGGAACTCGCAACTATATCTTTGATATAGTTGCGATGACATGTTCTGCACCAAAGTTCGGAAGACCGATGGCGGTCAGGAACTTGCTCATCTTGTGTTCGTTCTGGAAGTGCAAGTTTTCAATCTTGAAGCCTTCCTTATGGCACAAGGTGTAGAAGTCCTTTACTGTAAGCAAACGGATGTTCGGCGTGTTGTACCATTCGTAGGGGAGCTCCTTGGAAATTGGCATGCGTCCGTGCAGCATGAGACTTCCGCGGGCGGACCAATGTCCGAAATTCGGGAATGTCACGATGACCAGCTTTGCAACGCGCAATAGTTCGTTCAAAAGTGCCACCGGGTCGCGGATTTCCTGAATCGTGCGGTTGATGATGGCATAATCAAAGCTTCCGTCCTTGAGGTCGGCAATGCCGCTTTCGTCCAAGTCTCGCTGGATAACTTGTACGTCATTTTCGAGGCAGTCGAGGATTCCCTTGATGTTCTTTTCGATACCGAATCCCGTGACGTTCTTTTTGCGGATAAGGTATTCGAGCATGTCGCCGCTGCCGCAGCCGAGGTCGAGCACATGGCTCCCTTCTTTGACGAGCTTGCCGATAAGGTCGAAGTCGCTCTGGTTGTGGAATACGGGAACCGCTTGCGTTCCTTTTTGCGGGATAATCTTGGAATCGAGGAAGCGGCCCACTGCTTTACCGAGTTCGCCGACTTCAATCAAGAATCCGTCGTGCCCGAATTGCGTGTCGAGTTCGAGACTCGTGACCGATTTGCCGTCGTTCAAAAGCGCGCTCGTGATGCGGCGGCTTTCGTGCGGCGGGAACAGCCAGTCCGTCGAAAGGTTCACGTTCAGGACTTCTGCCTTGATGTCCTTGAATGCGTTTTCGATGCTGCCGTATTCCGTTTCGAGGTCGAATGCGTCGGTGGCGTGGGCGATATGCAAGTAGCTGTTGGCGTCAAAGCGATCGACGAACTTTGTTCCTTGATAACGTAAATAGCTTTCGATGGGCAAGTTCAAGTCGTACGGTGTCGAGTATGTCACCGCGTGGTTCTTGTTTTCCTGGTCCTGGGCGCGCTTGAACTTCTTTTCCATGCCCACGGCAGAGAGGTACGTGATGTGCGCAAGCTTGCGTGCGTTCGCAAGTCCGATGTCCGGACGCGTCATGCCTTCTTCGTAGTAGTCGCCACCGTGGAAGTTCGGGTCTTGTGTAATCACATCGCGGGCCACCACTTCGAAACCGAGCGCCTGGCTAGAGAATCGCGGAGAACTTGCAATGACGATAATGCGCTTTACCTGTTCCGGGAAGTAAATAGCCCATTTCATCGCCTGGAATCCGCCCATGGATCCGCCGATGACGCCGTAGAATTCCTTGATACCAAGACCGTCCGCAAGTTCCTTCTGCGCGTGTACCATGTCGCCAATCGTGATGATGGGGAAGGAACTGCCGTAAGGCTTGCCCGTGCGCGGGTTGATTGTTGCCGGGCCCGTGGTGCCCTTGCATCCGCCAAGAATGTTGCTGCAAACTACAAAGAAACGGTCAGTGTCAATAGCTTTGCCGGGTCCGATGAGTTCGTCCCACCAGCCGGGCTTCTTGTCATTTTCGGTGTACCAGCCGGCGGCGTGCGCATCGGCGGTCAACGGCGAACAAACCCACACGGCGTTATCGCCGGCGTTGTTCAATGTGCCGTAGGTCTCGTAACGGATGGTGAGGGCGGGGAGCGTCTTGCCATTCTCCAGCAAAAATCCCTTATCACCATAATCCTTTTTAAAATCCTTAGGAATAACGGGACCGAATGATTTATGCAAATATTCACTCATATGCATAAAAGATAGTAAAATATTGGGCTATGGGCTATGAGTTTCGGGGTCGCAACCTTCGGTTGCTTTGAGTTTTTTTGAATTAATAGTTTTTAGCTATTAGTAGTTAGAGGGGTGGGTAATGAGTTGAGAACTGTCAAAAAAAATTTATATTCAGTTACATGCAGATTCAATTCAAACATTTCTTTTTTTATGCGGCGCTAATCGCTGCTTTTACTGTTGTTGCTTGTAGCGATGATGGAAATCCAACGAGGCAAGGCGATGAATTGCCGTCTTCAGTTTCGTCATCTTCTGAATCTAAGAAAGAACAGTCTTCTTCTTCGTATAAGAAAGAACAGTCTTCTTCTTCGTATTACAAGGAAAATTGGGATTATTTGAATCCTGAAATTGATTATGGCGAAATAGAGGATGCTCGCGATGGCCAAATTTACAAGACTGTGAAAATTGACGACCAAACATGGATGGCCGAAAACTTGAATTATGATGCGGACAACAGTTTTTGTTATAACGATTCAATGAAATATTGCAATAAGTACGGACGTCTATATCCTTGGGGTGTTGCGATGGATAGTGCGGGCAAGTTTAGTTCTAGTGGAAAAGGTTGTGGTGCGGGCAAGTTTTGTACACCGATCTTTCCTGTTCGCGGAGTGTGCCCCAAAGGTTGGCATTTGCCTAGCCGTGTAGAATGGGAGCATCTTTTTAAAGCTTATACAGGTTTTCCGGAGGAAATTACGGGTTCAATTCTTCTTAGTACGCTTAGAGCGAAGAAAGGGTGGGAATTGAATGGTGAAGATACTTATGGCTTTTCTGCACTTCCTGCCGGTTGGGGCGAGGCCAATTTTTGGGGGTCCTTCTATTTTTGGAGTGGGGGTGAAGAAACTCATTTTTGGAGTTCTAATGAATTCGCTGGGGATGGCGAGTTTTCTGGAAAATGGCTTGCTTATTCCGTTCAGCCCAATGGAAGCGTTTATTATTTGGATTACAACCTAGGCAAGGAGCAGGGATTCAGTGTTCGCTGCTTAAAGGATGAATAGTGGTGCTCTGTGAACAGTGTAGTCGCCCGTTTAGCTCAAAGGGAGCCGAAGGCGACCGACCTCATTGCTCAAAGGGGCGTAGCCCCGACCTCGCAGCTCACCGCTCAATGTAAATTTTTCTCTCGCGTTTTTTGCGTGGGCGTTCCGCGTTTGCACTTTTGTAACTTATTGTCCATCAAATAATTACAGTTTTTAGGGTGCATCGAAAACGAACAAAATCCACATTTTACAATTCGTTTTGCATGGTACAGATGAGACGATTGTGTATGTTTTTTTGAAGTTTTACCCAAATCAAAATATGTTTTCATTATTATATTTCACAAAAATCCCGAGCCGGAGGGCTCACAATTTTAAACTCAAAGGACAAATATGAAACGTCTCTCTCTCTTTGCTATGGCTCTTTTGGTCTCCAGCTTCGTTGCTTGCAATCAGGCTTCCGCTGGCGGTTCGTTCAACCAGCAGGCTCGCTTGGATAGCCTCGAAAAGGATTTCAAGCAGGTCAAGGAAGAATTTGAAATCATCAAGTACGCTCTTGACAAACGCGGCATTTCTCTCGAACAGGCCCGCAAGGAAATGGAAGAGGACAACAAGGTTTGGGATATTCCGGATGAAGACAGCCCGGTCTTTGGCAACACCACGAACCCGAAGCTCACGATTGTGGAATTCACCGAATTCCAGTGCCCGTACTGCTCTCGTATCGCTCCGGTGATGCAGGACCTCAACAAGAAGTATCCGGATCAAATCAAGTTCGTCTATAAGCACTTCCCGCTGAGCTTCCACTCCAACGCCCAGGCCGCAGCTGCTTCTTCTATCGCAGCTCAGAAGCAGGGCAAGTTCTGGGAATACCGCTACGCACTCGCTCCGCATAGCCGCGAACTTTCCGATTCCGTCTATCTCGCTGTCGCTAAGGAAATTGGCCTCAATGTCGAACAGTTCAAGAAGGACATGGTGCTCGACTCTGCCATGAAGGCTCGTATCGACAAGGACTTCCAGTTGGGCGTCAAGGTTGGCGTTCAGGGCACTCCGAACTTCTACATCAACGGCAAGCGTCAGGACCGTTTCAGCCCGGATCTCGTCGAAAAGATGCTGAAGGAAGCCAAGTAAAAATGTTTTCAGGCGTGCACGTTGAAAATCACAGCGTGTACGTTTTTTCTTTTAAAGATTTGTAATTTAAAAATCAAAAAAAACAACAAAAGGATGCACATTATGATTAAGCAATCATTGAAAGTTGCCTCGCTTGCAGTCCTCGGACTCAGCGTTACAGCTGCAATGGCTCAGCCGAAAAGACCGCATCTGGCTGTGTACAAGTTCTTCGATGAACAGTACCGTCCGGGCGGATACGACTACTCTTACGGCGGCACAAGCAAGGGTGTCACCATCACCAAGTCTGATGGTTACAAGTCCAAGGCCGCTTTGAACATCAAGTTGGATCCGAAGGAATATTCCGGCGCATCCATCTGCCTTTACAATGAATTCTTCGACTTGAACAAGTACATGCTTGATTCCAAGCTCGAATTCATGATCAGGGGCAAGAACGGTGGCGAAGCCGTGAAGGTCGGTCTCCTTGACGAAGAAGTCTCTGACGGCAAGAAGACGCAGGTTGTCGTTCCGATGAACAAGTACATCGAAGGCGGCGCCGTCACGAAGGACTGGAAGAAGGTTTCCATTCCTCTCGTCGATTTCCCGGACCGTGGCCTCTACTGGGACAACACCCGCAAGTCCGAATTCCCGGCACGTATCGACTGGGACAAGATTGCGGAAGTCCGCTTCTCCATTGACAAGAGCGCTGCAAGCGAATTCGAAGTTTGGGTAGATAACATCGAAATCGTGAAGGGCAACAAGAAGGCTGCCCCGAAGAAGAAGATGATCTACTGGGACGAAAATAACGATGTCATCGATGGCCCGAAGAATCCTGAAAAGCTCGACGGCAAGGCCAAGACACTCGCTACGTTCTATGACAACCAGGTCAAGGGTTTCAGCTATAGCTACGGTGGCCTCACCGCTCAGCGCGAAGCTCAGTCCAAGACTCCGGGCAACAAGAACGTGCTCGCCATGTACATCGACAACAACGACTGGTCTGGCGTGACCTACTCTCTCGGTGAAGGCAAGTTCATCGACCTTTCCAAGGTCCGCAACAAGGGCGGTCTCTACTTCTGGATCAAGGGTAAGCTCGGCGGCGAAAAGCTCTATGTCGGTATCCTCGACAACCAGGGCAACGACGTGAAGAGCCAGACCAAGCTTGGCCTCAATGACTGGATCAAGGTCTCCAAGGATTGGCAGCTCGTGAAGATTCCTCTGAAGCGCTTCATGGACAAGGGCAAGGCTTGGGACGCTAACAAGCAGGCCGAAGTCGCTAAGGACGTGCAGTGGAACAAGATTCAGGAAATCCGTTTCTCTGTCGGTAAGGGCGAAAACCAGGGCGAACCGGGCAAGCCGGCTCCCGTGACTGTGTTCGTCGACCAGATTACCTTCACCGAGAACATCGACTGGGTGGATCCGGACCTCAAGTGGGATAGCTTCAAGTCCACCGCCAAGGATCTCGTGATTTCTGACTTCGAAGGCAAGTACGGCAGCGAGACTTGGGAACCGGCATTCGGTCCGAAGTCCCAGCTCAAGTTCAAGATCGAAAACTGCCCCGAATTCAAGAGCAACTGCTTGAACATCGAACACTACCTCCTCGCCGACTGGGTCGACGTCGTGCTCGACATGAACAAGCGCGGCCGTCCGGCTGCTGACCGCGACTGGACCAAGCACTGGGGCATCATGTTCGACGTGTACTCCGAAAAGGCTTGGCAGTCCATCACCGTGCAGGTGCAGGACGCCGGCGACGAAATCTTCGTGTCTAACGTTGGTGCTCCGAAGGGCAAGACCACGCTCCTCGTTCCGTTCCGCACGTTCAGCAAGTTCCCGTATTACCAGCCGCCCCAGGCCAAGGAAAACGGCATCTTCGACCTGAAGGGTGTCGTCGCTCTTGACTTCAAGCCGAGTGGCGAAGGTACTGCCGGTGGCTTCAAGATCGACAACATCAGGCTCACCAACCAGCGCGAAGTCAAGGCCAAGGAACGTCCGGCTGTCATCAAGGTCGTGGTGAAGGGCGAAAAGGATGTCCTCAACCCGAATATCTCTGGTGGCTTGTTCGGTATCAACGCTGCCCTCTGGGATGGCGACATGCTCGACAACAAGAACTTCAAGGTTCAGACTCGTGAATTTGCAAAGCGCATCAACCACGGCATTATCCGTTATCCGGGTGGTCTCCGTGCTGATGACGACCACTGGAAGGAAATCCTCGACAACCACGACTGGATGGTCGATACTGACGAATTCCTCGAATGGTTGAAGAAGACTGGCAGTAACGCTATGTTCACCGTGAACTTCGGTTCCGGCACGGAACAGGAAGCTGCAGCCTGGGTCAAGCACACTAACGTTGACAAGAAGGCCGGCATCCTCTACTGGGAAATCGGTAACGAAGTCTATGGTAACTGGCATCCGTACTACGAAAAGTATGGTAAGGACGGCGGTACCATCTATGGTAAGCGCGCTCGCAAGTTCATCGAAGCCATGAAGAAGGTTGACCCGACCATCAAGGTGGCTGTGCTCGGCGTTCTCGAAGGCGACTGGAACGACAAGGTCCTTGCTGAAACGGGTGACATCGCTGACGGTCTTATCGTCCACCACTATCCGCAGCACTTCGGTGAAGAAAACGACTTCGCCTTGCTCTCCGCTCCGCAGACGCTCACTGCGATCTACGAACGCTTGCACAAGGTCGTTGACAAGTGGACTTCCAAGTTCAACAAGGACAAGAAGATTGAACTCTGGCTCACCGAATGGAACTCCGTTGACTTCAACCCGGGCCCGCAGACTTTGTCTGTCGAAAACGGCTTGTTCGTCGCTGACTACCTCGGTATGCTCGCTACTGAAAACGTCGATAACGCTCAGTACTGGGACATCCACAACGACATCACTCCGGAAGGCGGTGACTACGGTTACTTGACCCGTTCTGGTGAAGACTGCATGAACTGCCCGCGTCCGAGCTACTGGGCATTCCAGATGGCTTCTGACGCTCTTCGCGGCAAACTCATGAAGACCACCATCAAGGGTGACGAAGACGCTCTCCTCACGGCTTACTGGACCGAGAACGGCAACAAGAAACAGTTGCTCCTCGTGAACAAGAGCCCGTACAGCGACTTCGACATCAAGCTCGACATTCCGGGCTTCAAGGGCAAGGCATCCGTCCAGACTCTCGACAAAAGCTCCGAAAAGCTCAAAGAAGGCTGGGCAAACGATCCGTCCAAGAAGGCCAAGACTGTCGATATCTCCAAGGGTATCAAGGTCGGCAAGCGCACCCTTACGCTCATTACTTTGCAGTAAGGTGTGTGTCACCTGGAGCATCCCGGAACAAGTCCGGGATAAACTCTAGCGTGGTAAGATACACGGCTTTAAACTCGCCTCGCCGGAAACCCCGGCGGGGCTTTTTGTATATTGGGGTTATGCAACTTTGTATAAATTGCAGAAAGTTTTTTTGCCTGTTGCTCCTTGTGCTCTGTGCCGAAGGCTTCTGTTCCTGCTATACGGACGGATGCATTTGCAGGTTTGCGCCCTCGACCGGGTATGGAACGGTCCCTTCCGGAAAGCATGAATTGTACTTTGGCGAGCCGATAGACATGTCGAAACCGGGGTATTACATTGTCCTCGGAAATTACATGTACGATGACAAGGTGCACGGAACCTTCTTTGCGTATTTGCCGTTGTCCGGGAATGAGGCGGAGGTGAGTTTCATGCAGGCGCTAGTTTCGGGATATTATATGGACCAGTGGACGGCGGATACTCTCCAGGCTAGGGAAAAATCGATTGAAAAGATGCACCCGCAGCTGCAAAAGGCCTGCAAGAAGAAGACTGAATTTCCCGAGGAACTCGTAGCCCTGATGAAAACGTTCTTCGAAAGGAACAGCATGTCTATTGTGGGGGCCTGGGGCGGTGCCGAAGAAGGCGGACTCCACATTGTACGCGTAGATGAAAATCAGAACCGCACGTTCCTAGATGTATTGCACCTGTTTTATCTTGAACGGTGGTTCGAACCGAAGGAACTCATCAAGGATTATTTTACGCTGTACAAGGGCGTAAAGGCAACCTTGGAAAGAATTTCGGGCGTGTGCAAGGTTGTGTGTAGCGGATACGAATGTTCGCTTGAGGGGTTTTAATATGCGCAGGCTTGTGGCTATAATGTTCCTGATGGCAGGGCTTGCCTGCGCCGAGACTTCGTGGTTCTTTGCGCCGGAGGGCCAGAAGGATGCCCCGGTTAGCGTGAACTTCAGGAAGAACGCCCTAGACGGAATTTTCTCGCAGGCAAAAATCGACTGGAATGCTGACGGGCTTTATATTTTCCGCGAGAGGGGAGATTCTCTCCGGCTGATTGTTGTCGCGAAAGGCGGGGAGGCTGTGCTGTACCAGAAGCCCAGCCAGAAGGAATCGCGCTGGCGTAAACCCGAGGCGTACCTCAGGGAGCGCGAAGGCCTGATGGGCTACAAGGATTTTGAAAAATGCATGGAGCGCTTTACGCTTGATTCTGCATCGTATGATGAAATCGAGGGCTTGCCGCTGGCAGATTACCCGGTAATAACCCCCACGAAGGCGGATTCCGCAAACGCATTCCATTACGAGGTCAATACCCTGCAGATGCCTCTCTATCTCGGCTACAAGAAGGAGGGGGAGCGGGTGCAGTATTTTGCCTTCAGGGATTTCCGGGTCGACTCGCAAAAGTTGACGTACCCCCTGGATACTATTGAGCAGGGCCTGAAAAAGCTGGATGTATTGCTTTTCAACAGGAGGGCCGCAAGATGCGAATGAGGATCCTCCTGCTGTTGATAACGCTCTCGCTTGCCTCGTGCTATGTGCTGTTGCCGCGCACGAATATCCGTGACGGCTTTACGCCGGCTCGGGGCTTGCTGACATCGGAAAACGTGAAGTTGCAGTTCTTTTGGGAACTCGGTGTGGTGGTACGTACAAACGAAAATCTGTACCTGCGGGATGGCTACGGGAACAAGGACCTGCTTATCGGCGCTATCGACGGGACGAACGCAAAGAATCGTACTCAGCCAATGAATTTGTGCGGAGATATCGGCGTGTCGATTGAACCCTCGAAGGAGGGAACCTTCGATGCGAAATGCGTCTGGAGAATAGACGGCTGGCACGATGTCAATAAGATAGACTACCTTGTTGACGAAGCCTTCTTCAGGGCGGTTTTCACGAAGGTGATTGGCAAGGAATTGCACATCTATTATTCCGGCGATTCGCTCTTGGAAACACCGGACCCTGCTGTCGTTCAACGGAAACTGACGCCGGAGGAATCGAAGAAAATTCATGCGGAGTTCGAGGAAAGGAGCGTTGGTACGCCTGCACATGGGACCTTTATTAACGAGATGATATTCCCGCTGGATATGCCGGTCTATACCATCACGTACCACAGGAATGTCAAGGATTTCAAGGGCTATGAGCCCCTGGAGTTGGATGCTTCTGAATTGCCGCTAGAGCATTTCGACTTGCCGTAGTATTTCGACCTTATTTGTATATTAATTTTATGCTTTGCCGATTTCCTCTTTTTTTTGTTGTTTTGTCTGTAGTGGCTTTTTGGGGGGCTTCGTTTGCGGTTGATGTTCCGCTTGATTCCGTGATGCACCTGTTTGTTCAGGATTACATGGAGCCAAAGCTTGTGCCGGATGATAGTGCGTTTGAAAACTCTCAAAAAAATTCGGACTTCGGGGAATCTGCACCTATAGCTGTTCAGCAAGAATACAAGAAAAGCGAGGCTTTGCGCACAGCGATGGAATCCGCTCTGGTTGAAGGTCGTATTGAAGATTTCAAGAAAATTGTGAGTGAAGTTGAAACGTTTGAAAAATCGGCAAAGTTCGTTCATCTTTTTTTGAATCGTGACAAAATTTTGATAAGGTATTTTGCCAAAGACTTTGATTTTATTTGCAATCTTGACTCTATGGAACAATTAAATATTGAACACTTTTATACGAACTTTAATCATTTTTTGTACGATGAATTAAAATCTCGAATTGCAACGGGTGAACTTGAAAAATCGCTCGATGAAATTGAAGATGCTAGCGACCGTGCATTTATTTATATTCTTCTTCATGCATTTATTGAAAACAACGAAGAAGTTTCGTTTTTGATTGAAAAGTACAAGTATCAGTTGACAAAAAAAGAACAGTTGAGATATCTTGTCAGAAAATATTGGAGTAAGATTGATTATGATTTGGATTATTATCGTGCATTATCAATGGGCGCTTCGATTTCGACGTTCTTGGGGAAAATTTCGGATACGACAGGAATTGGTTTTGGCGGACTTCTGGCTTTCGACATGATTCGAAAGAATCTCTTTTTTGAATGGGTTGCCACGTTTCAAAGTAATTCCATTAAAGGGAAAGATTCATTATGGATTGACGATATGAATTTTTTCGATTTTAATTTTGGATACAAATTTTTGAAAAAGAAATATGTTCACTTGTATGGCTTTTTGAATACTGGCATAGGAATTGCAGATTTGGCTTGTTTTGATGATTCTGATGGAATGAGAACATGCTCGAACTCCCCGCATCAAATTTATCCGATATATGGAGCTGGCGTTGTATTGGATCTTTTTTTTACGGATGTTAGCGAAAATCACATGGGACTTCGCTTTAGAGGTGGGGTGAAAAATATTTGGGCAGATAAGATTGTCAAATCTTCGGGATTCCGTTTGTACGCATCTATTGAATGGTCGATTTTGAATTATAAAAAGAAAAATTTTGCTTTTGAATATGCTGGGGACCCTCCAAAATGATTTTAAAACGTTTGTTCCTGCTTTTATTGCTTTTCTTTTCGTTTGACTATGCCGAAGATTATTTGAGGGCTTCGAGTATAATCAAACATGAGTATGTTATTAAAAAGCTTGAAACCGCTCCTGTTGCCTATTTCGGCTGGGAAGGGGATTATCAACTGTACAAAGAAGACCTCTTGAAAATGGGAAAATTTGATGTCGCTTACCCGTCGATATACAAAGCTTTTATCGGTTGGAAAGAAATGTTTCAAGAACGTCAGAAAAGGCTTTTGACCGAAGCTCCGGAAATATATCGTAAAACTTTTGAGTTGCACAAAAAAACAGATGTCTTGACAGACTTTTATTTAATCCATAATGTTATTCATGTTGATTTAGTTTATGATAAAAATAAAAAGACATGGCATGCTCCAAAACCTGAAGAATCAAAAAAATCTATTTTTGTATTTGGCTATGTTGGTCCTGATATTTTAAAAGATTCTACTTCGTGGTCTATTGTTCATCGTTTGTTGCTGCTGCCGCCACGAACGTCTTCTTGGCAGGCAGGGAATGGTAAAAAACATATATATTTCCTTGATGGTTTTTCGGGCTCCTGCTCTAATTTCGATAATTGCTCTCACGAGAATACTCGTTATTTCCCGTATCATTTGAAATACGATGTTCGACCGAATTCTGCGATAGATGTGCGTGAAAGAATGGAATCTTTTATTTCGAATGGCGATTATTCGGCTGCGTGTCTGTTGGCTGATTCTGCGGATATGTCTGTTCGTTCAAAGAATCTTCTTAAAATTTTGAATCATGATTATGAATTTATCAAAAATAAAGATTCGACACAGTTCTATCTTGATAAATACAATAATTACACCTATGCAGATAACGTAGACAACCTGTTAGAAACGATTGTTCGAAATCAAAATGAAGACGGCTCATATTGTGCGTCGCTGCAAGGCATTTCGAGAAAAGATAGTGCTTTGGTTTGCAAAATAGTGCAAAAAATTGCTTCAGAAGCACGACCCGATTATATTTTCACGCAAGAAGGCGGATGGCGCTTTAACATGTCATTTGATGTTGGAAAACATTTTTTAGTTGGGGATTATTCTGGTGTTGACCCCTCTTGGTATTTGGGTGTTGATATTAATGGTTATGTGAAAAAATATTTCTTTGGAATTGGCGTTGCCGCTCGGAATTTTGAATCGAAAAACGATTCCTGCACGTCTAATAATTTAAGCCTCTTTTATACAGCGGGTTATTTGTGGCTAAAAACAAAATATATCGAGAGTGTGGCCTTTGGCAATCTTGGATTTTCTACATACAATGTTTCGGTTTTACGTAATAGCAACGAAAAAGAATATTTTAGCGGATCCTTTTTTCTTTATGGGTTAGGCGTTTATTTTGATGTGCTTTTCCCTAATCACATAGGCTCTCCTTCTAAAGGTAACTCGTTCGTAAATCGTTTCGGTGCTCGATTGAAGTTAGGTTTTCACAACATGAACATTTCTGATGTTGGGCATGTCAAAGGATTTTCTCCCTATGTTTCGCTGGGATTTACGTGGCTTTTTATGAGCATGGAATCGAAATATCAAATGCCTTATAAACCGCAAAAAAGTTTTCTCTATGGAGGAATATACGTAGACTATATTGATTTGGGATTATAAAATTCCAGGATAGTCTTTTTTTTCTATTTTTTTGCTGAACATGAAACGTCTTGTCACCATTTTGTTGCTTGTTTCGTCGGCTGTTTTGGCTGAACCGTTTTCTCATGACGGGTTGTTTGCAAGTGCTGCGATGGGCGTTGGCTATGCGTCGTTTGAAAATGCGGATAGCAAGGAATCCTTGACGGCCGATGGATTCGGCATGAAACTCCATGGTAAATTAGGCTATTATGTCGTTCGTGATTTGGCGCTGCATGCGAACTTGGGCTATGTGATGTATTCGAACTTCCGCGAAGCGCGGTATGGCATCCCGACGTACGTGGATCACGATTTTTACGTGGTGAGTTCTGTGTTTGTCGGTGCTGGGGCGACGTATTACGTGCCGACTTGGAACAACGTATTTTTAAGCGGTGCGCTAGGCGTGACTGGCTACAGGCTCAACTGCCACAAGTATTCCGGGAACACGGGGCTTCGAGCCTTCAGTTTCGATATCGGCGCTGGCAAGGAATGGTGGGTAAGCGAACGTCTTGCCTTAGGAGTTTCGGCATCGTTCAATTCCGGTGAGTACTGGTCTGAGGACGATGGCGTATTCCGTTCATCGTCGATTATGCTGAATATGTCAATTTCTTTCCATTAAAAAAAGTGGCCTTGGAACCATGTCCAGGACCACAATGTTTGAGGTGTGATTTTTTTTGCCTTAGAGTCGCGGGCGGTCTTCTGTGAGCCTTAAGCGACTCGTTTCAACGAGTCGTGGAGGGGACAGCGAGGCGAAGACGTCGGTTCTTTTTACAATAGAGCCGAGCGGTCTAGAGCCGCGAGCGGTCTTATACAGCTTCGGCAGCCTTTTTCAGAGCCTCGGCTTTGTCGGTCTTTTCCCACGTGAAGCGGTCGCCGGTGCGGCCGAAGTGGCCGAGGGCTGCGGTCTGCACGTAACCCGGCTTGCGGAGGTCGAGCATCTTTTCGATGCCTGCCGGAGAGAGGTCGAAGAACTGCGGGACGAGTGCTTCGATCTTGCGGTCGTCGATCTTGCCGGTGCCAAACGTATTCACGAGCACGGAAACAGGTCTCGGATAACCGATGGCATAAGCGACCTGGACTTCGCAACGGCGGGCGAGGCCGGCTGCGACGATGTTCTTGGCAACGTAACGGGCTGCGTAAGCACCGCTGCGATCGACTTTGGACGGGTCCTTGCCACTGAATGCGCCACCACCGTGACGGCCCATGCCGCCGTAGGTATCGACGATAATCTTACGGCCCGTGAGACCGCAGTCGCCGTGCGGGCCGCCGACAACGAACTTGCCGGTCGGGTTCACGAGAATTTCGGTCTTCTTGTCCAAAAGCTTTGCCGGGATGACCTTCTTGATGAGTTCTTCGTAGATGGTCTTCTTGATGACGGAGTGCTTGAGCGGCTTGCCGTTCACGAATTCGTCGTGCTGGGTGGATATGACGACGTTGTGCACACGGACCGGGCGATCCTTTTCGTCGTATTCGACAGTGACCTGAGACTTTGCATCCGGGCGAAGCCACTTGATTTTGCCCTTTTCACGGAGTTCCTGGATTTTGGCCATGAGCTTGTGGGCGAGGCTGATCGGGAGAGGCATCAGTTCCTTGGTGTCGTCGCAAGCGTAACCGAACATCATGCCCTGGTCGCCAGCACCTTGTTCTGCTGTGTCCTTGCCTTCGGCTGCCTTGGCGTCAACGCCCTGGGCGATATCCGGAGACTGCTTGTCCATAGCGACGAGCACGGCGCAGCCCTTGTAATCGAACTGCAGGTCTGGGTTCACGTAGCCGATGTTCTTGATGGTGTTGCGGGCAACTTCCTGAAAATCAACAACAGCCTTGGTGGTGAGTTCGCCACTGATGACGACGAGGCCTGTGTTTACGAGCGTTTCGCATGCGACACGGCTGTTAGGGTCCTGGGCGAGGCAGGCGTCGAGGATGGAGTCGGAAATCTGGTCGGCGACCTTGTCCGGGTGGCCTTTAGAAACAGATTCGGAGGTAAAAAGATAATGTGCCATTTGGGGCTCCTATAGTAATAAATCCCTTAAAATTCTTTCTATGCGTAAATTTAGTTAAATGCATAGATTGTGGCAACGAATTTGCAATCCAATAGGGCTTTTTTGCGCTCCAAACGGTTGCGTGATAGTCTATGACTATTGCTACCGATTAGATTATCATGGAAAATAATATTGCCAAATCTTCTCTAGTAACTATAGAAACGTTCTTATAGCAATCTCTAGTATCTATTAACTAGTAACTCAGAACTAGTAACTAAATTACTATAATTCCGTTGGATTCCCGTGGAAACAAGGAGCGGATATGGAATTGCCTTCTTTCAGAGCTTGGCTTGACGAATTGCTTGAACCTAAATCATTTAACGATTTTTGCGTGAACGGGCTTTGCGTAGAGGCTAATGACAAAGTGACTAAGATTGTGACGGGCGTGAGCCTGCGCGACCAGCTTATCGATGTGGCGATTGAAGAAAAGGCGGATTGCATCATTGTCCATCATCCGAATGGTTTTTGGAAAGGCGAGAGTCAGCTTCCGGTGGGAAAGTTCGGTGAAAGGCTTCGCAAACTTATGCGTAACGGCGTTTCTGTGTTTGGTTTTCATTTGCCGTTGGACGGTCATCGCGAAATTGGCAACAACGCCATGATTGCAAAGAGTCTCCAGTTGAATGTCGTTCAGGAGTTTATGTACGAAGGGCTGAGGACCATTGGCGTCATTGGTGAATGGGAATCGCCTGCGACGCGGGAAGAATTTTTGAACCGCCTCAACAAGACTTTTACGCATGGTGTTCAGAACTATTTTTTCCACGGGCCGGAGCAAATCAAACGTATCGGCATCTGTAGCGGCAGCTGCGGTGTTTCGGGAATCCGGGAGGCGATGGAGATGAATTGCGACGCTTTCATTACCGGTAGCATCAAGGAAGAAATCCCTATTTATTGCCAGGAATACGGAGTCAACCTGGTTTCGTGCGGGCACCACCGGACGGAGGTTTTTTGTGTGAGTGCGCTGGCTGCAAAAATCCAGACGGAATTGAATATTTCCGCAAAATTCATAGACTTAGACAATCCTATATAATCAGTAGTTTGTATGCTCTTTGTCATATGTTGTCTAAAATTTATGGTCTAAAAATCCTATAAATTGGTTTAAAACTCTATTTTTTTCGCATTTGTTATGAAAAGTAATGAAAAAGAAGGATTAAAACCTTTGCATTTTTAGGGGCCTTTTTTTAAATTTCCTTTAAATGAATTTTGTAAAGACATCGATCCATTTTCAAAAGTCATCTCGGATGCTGACTGTCAAGGTTCCTGCGTTTCTGTTTCGTGGTGGTCTTTTTGTGCGGATTGTGATGATTACCGGATTCATCCTTTTTTTAGTGCAAATACTTTCGACTTCGGTTTATGACGGCGTATTGAAGCACGCTTTTGCGAGCCGCCAGAAGTTGAACAAGGAACTGACGCAAATTCAGGGAATGGTCGATTATATTTCGAACACCTCCAAGGATTTCTTCAAGGCCGAAAAAATGCTGCATGCGAAGCTTGGACTTCCGTTGCCGGATGAAGCATCCCGTGATTTGGCGACGGGTGGACATATTGAACCGGAAGTGCAGCTCTTGCGCAATACTTCTCCTGTTTTTGAACGTACGGCCCAAATACACGAAGACGTGTGGCGTATGTTTGGAAAAATCCAGAATAATGAAGAATCTTTTGACGCTCTGACCAAGTACATCGACCAGAGCCGTTCTGTTTGGCGCTATATTCCGTCGGTTTCTCCGACTGCTGGTCGTTATGCCTCCGCTTTTGGTCCGCGTATTCATCCGGTGACGGGTGAAATTGGCAAGATGCATCAGGGCATCGATATCGCCAACGACCGCTGGACTCCGGTTTATTCTCCGGCGGATGGCGTCGTAGAGATTTCCCAGCTGAGTTCCTCGTTTGGGAATTTTATCGTCCTGAATCATGGCAACGGCCTCAAGACCCGTTATGGGCACTTGCAGATGTCCGCTGTGACTCCGGGCCAATTTGTACATCGTTATCAAATTCTTGGCTATATGGGTAACACAGGTCGATCTGTCGGTCCGCACCTCCATTATGAGGTTTGGCGTAACGGCGTCCCGGTGAACCCTCTTCCTTATATTCTCCCTAACGACTATGAAGTCGATTAATTCTCGCTAGCGTTTTTACGCTTGGAGGGGCGCGCCCGAGGAGGGTGCTGTGAAAAATTATGGCTGTTTTGTGCCGGCCTTTGGTTTGGGCTTGGCGCTTTTTTCGGTCACGCATTCGTGTCCGATGTTTGTTGAATTCTATCCTGACCCGAAAGACGTTTCGGACAAGGAAGGGGAATACGTCGAAATCCGTCTGGACGATTTTCGTGCGGAATCGCTTTTTGTGCGGTTTGAGTCCAAGGAGGTTTTGTCGTTTGCGTGGCCGGACGCGGAGCGGTTGGTGCTTGTGCACGATTCGTCGCAATGTGCTGCTCGAACTTCCGCACAAGGCTCGTTGCAGGATTCGCTGCGAAATGAACCGCAGAGTTTGTCGCAAAGTGGATTGCAAAGTGGTTTGCGCAATCAAGATGCGCCGCAGAGTGGCGTTGTTTGCGGCTCTTTAGGGAATACGACGCTTCCGAACTCCAGGGAGTCTGCATGGAAGCTCTGGGCGGGTACATGCGTGGATTCCGTGACGGTACCGCGACCTAAACCCGGAAAAACCATCCAGCGTGTGGGAATGACGGACGAATGGACTTTTGCCGATAGGGCGTCTGGCGTCCAAGATAACATGGAACAGGATTCGCTGATGGTGGCGAGAATGTTTGCTGGTGGAGCGTCAGTGTTGCGCGTAACTGAAGTTCATCATTGTCCCGAAGAACCCATGCCGGAGTGGGTGGAACTCCACAATGCGAGTGCGTACGCTTTTCCGCTGGATGCGTTCCGCTTTTGCGACCGTGGTGGCGTTTTGGGCCAAGCAGGGGATTCCATCCGGTCGTTCCAGACTGTGCTTGTGAGTAAGGATACGGCATCACTGAGGGCGGCACTTGGAATTCCCGACATCAAGTTGATTCAAGTGTCGCTTGGTTTTTTGAATAACGTAGAAGGTACGCTGCGTCTCTGTTTCCGCAACGATGTCGTGGATAGCGTTGTTTGGAAGAAGGGGGAGGTTGCGTGTCCGTCGGGCTTCAATCCGCTGACAGGGCGTCGGGAATTTACTCCGGGGTATCAATCGAAAAACACAAAGAAAGCGGGTGCGGCAACTGCTACGAATGCGGTTAGTTCGCAAGACTTGTTGAACGCTCCGTTTACGTACAAGCTTTCTTCTCGAGTTATCTCGAAAAGGGGTAAACCGCTTCGAGTCCGTGTGGAATCTGAAAATGATGTAACGGTATCGCTTTGGGATTCCGCGGGGCGTCGCGTCTGGAAGTCCGTGGTCTCTGCGATGTCGAATGGATGGGTGAATGTGCCAGTTCAGGTTTATCTTGGAATTGGTGTTGGCTATGTCACTTTTTCTGCAGGGGAGTACGAAAATGTTGTCGGTATTCTTGTTCGCCCGTAAGTGGCTCGGCTGTTTTGGGGTTTTACCCATTGTTCTGCTTCTCGTTGCACAGGGAATGGCTTCGGAAGGTCGCGCTTCGTTCTCGTCGCTCCTTTCGGGCGGGACCTCCCCGAAGGGGCTTGGCGGCTTCTATTCGTCTCCTGCGCGTTTTGCAGAAGGCGCCTATGGCGTGTCGTATTACTGGATGGACGATGTTGACGAAATTTCGTGGAACTTGTCGCTCGACTTTGGAAGCGACGCGTATCGCGTGGGGGCTTTTGTCAGCTACCAGTCCATGGATTCCCTATACCGGAACCTGTATTCGGAAGTGTCGTTTGCAAAGACATGGGCCCATGCTGCAGTGGGAATGAGCTACGGATTGGATATGGAGTGGATTCTTGGCAGCGATTTCTGGGCGCGTCATCGGTTCAAGTGGGGTATTGATTATTGTTGGCGGAAAATCTCGGTGGCGGGGCTGTTGAGCGGGTTCGTGGATGAAGGCGTTTCGCCAACCGTGGGCGTCCACTGGGATTCGGACGATGCGATTGCCGCTTTTGCAGAAAGCGATTTCGACTACCTGTACGTTGGAGCCGTTTTTCGATGGAAGTTCTTGGATTTCGTGACGTGTTATCGTTTTCCGGATTTTGCGGTCGCAATTCAGCTGTCTGTTCGGTGTGGACGATTTGGTGCCTCGTATGCACGGGGGTTCCATCATAATTCTTTAGGATGGAATGGCGTCCATGTATCGCGATGGATTAGATGAAAGAGAAAAAATAAACTAAATTTGCATGTATGAAAAGAGTCGTCCTTCTGCTGCTTGTTCTGTCTATTTTTTCTGTCGCCAAACCGGTGAAGCATACATCGCAGAAAAAGCAAACGAAGGTCGAGACCGTAGAGTCCGCTTCATCAGAAGATGTGGCGGAGTCGGCAAGTGCGGCTGAATCGTCCGTGAATACCGAGGCCTCGGAAAAGGGTAGTTCTGCTGGGGAAGAATCCCTTGTCGATTCGACTTTTACGTTGTACATACACCCGATGAATTTTATCGCCCCTTACTCGCACTTTTGGGGCGGCTTCAATGTTCCGAGTGGGCTTACCGACTATCCGTCGTTGAACTTGACTCTCGAATGGAAGCTTTTTGAAAAATCGTCCTTGGTCACGATGCCGCATTATGTGCGGGTTGATCGCTCTAGTGATGGTTACAAGATTTACGATATCGGTTTGCAGGAAAGCTATCGCTGGTATGGCGTTGGCGGCAGGTGGCGGTATCTTGAGGCTGGGCTGCTCTTGAGTCATTTGCACGTCAAGTCGGATAATGACGGACGTTTTGACGGCTGGCTGTATGGCTTTATGATCAATGGTGGCGTCAAGAAAATCTTGAATGGTGGCGAAGGCTTTTTGGGCCGTTTTGCCCTTTCGGTGGATGTCGGGATTGGTTATATGTGGACTAGCGACTTTGAAGCGGAACGCGACAGGGCTTATTTCAAGATGGACAAGGGCTTTGTCATTGACGTGAACGCCGCGTTCGGATTCCAGATATAGACGAAAGACTGCGTAAGGTGGCCCCGGCACTAGGGCCGGGGTGACAGCGTAAAAACGAAAAGCACTTCTCAAAGAGAAGTGCTTTATCGCGGGATAGACGAGGCTTGAACTCGCAACCTCCGGCGTGACAGGCCGGTGCTCTAACCAAAATTGAGCTACCACCCCAAATCGTTTCCGATTTTCGGTAGTGGACGATAACGGATTCGAACCGCTGACATTCTGCTTGTAAGGCAGACGCTCTGAACCAGCTGAGCTAATCGTCCGAAGTGTTACTTATCTTTCTTCTTGTCGCTGTAGAGGATTCCGAGAGGAATGACTACAACGTATGCAATCGTCAAGATAATCGGTGCAACCGAGAGACTTACCGGATTATCTGCCGGGCCTGTGGCAAGGCAAAGAAAACCGATAAAGAGTAGCAAAATGCCAACGCCAATAAGAATGAGATTCTTTTTATTTAACATTTTCTACGACCTCAGGTTTACGAGCCAAATATACAAATATTCATGTCTCTGTCAACCGAAAAACAGCGTTATTCGCAAAAAAAATGAAATTTTTTCTTTAATGAACTGAGGCTTGAAAAATGAATTTGAATCTATGCTTGATATCCAAATGTGAAGAACTCAGTAACAAATTCCTTTACATGGTTCTCTGACTTCTGAGCTCGGATGGACACTGAAAAAACGAAAAGACCTCTCTTTCGAGAGGTCTTTGTCGCGGGATAGACGAGGCTTGAACTCGCAACCTCCGGCGTGACAGGCCGGTGCTCTAACCAAAATTGAGCTACCACCCCAGTGGTTTTGTTGTAGGGTCTTTCAACCGAACGACCCAAATATAAAAAGATTTAATTCGTGTGTCAAGGGATATGGGCTTTTTTCTTTAAATTTTTTTGTTTTTTTTGAATAAAAGGAGATGCCTGCTCGGTGGCAGGCATGACAAAGGTGGCAGGCATGACATTCTCTCGTCTATAACTAATGACCAATGACTAACTACTGACTACTGACTACTAACTACTAACTACTAACCACTAACCACTCGTCTAACGTTGACCGGGGTACTTCACTCGTGTATGGTATGTTCCATCCAGACTGTGGAGGAACGCTTCTTCGAGTTTGAAAAGTTCCTTTACGGACAAATTGCTTTCGTTGAACTGCCCGTCCATAAATTTGTCTAGAATCGTTTTGTGGATCATGGATTCGAGAGCTTCGGAGGAAGTGTCCGTCATAGAGCGGCTTGTGGCTTCGATGATGTCTGCCAACATGAGAATAGCGGTTTCCATGCTTTGTGGCTTGGGCCCCTTGTAACGGAAATCCTCTTCCTTGACCTCTTTTCCGTTTTCCTTGGCGAGTTCTTTTGCCTTGTGCAAGAAATACTGGATGAGCGTTGTTCCATGATGTTCCAGGATCCCGGAGGCGACCAGTTCAGGAATCTTGTATTCCTTGGCAAGGAGTGCACCCTGCGAGACGTGTCCCGTGATAATCTTGACGGACTGGTATGGATCCAGGTTGTTGTGCGGGTTTACGCCTTGTTTCTGATTTTCAGTAAAGTATTCTGGGCGCATCGTCTTGCCGAGATCGTGGTAGAGCGCCATGACGCGGACGAGGAGCGAGTTCGCCCCGATTGTTTCGGCGACGCCTTCGGCGAGGTTCGAAACTTGGATGCTGTGGTGGAACGTACCCGGTGCAAGTTCTGAAATGCGCTTGAGGGCCGGCCTGTTGAAGTCGGACATTTCCATGAGCGTGAGTACGGTCGTGATGCTGAATACCTTTTCGAGGACGTGAATCAAGAGCACGGAAGCGACTGCTGTAAAGACGATGATATTTGCGCTTGCGGCGATGAGCGTCTGGTAGAATGTGACAAAGTTGATTCGGTTGCGGAGAAGGAGCATTATGCTGATGGCAAGTGCGGCCGCAATAACGCCTATAATCATGCTCCATGCAATCTGAACGCGGTAGCGTATGCGGAACAGCGGCGAAATCACGGCGATGTTCACGATGAGACTTGTCAGCGTCGCGGCGAGATCGTAACCGTTCAAGATGCCGAAAAAGCCGGCGGAGAACGTGGCAAAGGCAATCCCCATGCGGCAATCGTAGAGGATTGTTGCAATGACGGGCGTGAAGGTTATCGGGTACAGCCACATGAAATCCACGGCGTCAGGGAGAATGCTGTCCGGTTTGTTGAGAGTCCCGGAAAGGTTGTGGACGGCCCAGAAGGCTAGGAGTTGCAACAGAGTGAGGAAGAACAGGCTCCATAGCTGGCGTGGCGTCCTGAACATGGTGCGTGTCGGCATATAGAAGCAGAATGCAATAAGGAGCGTGATAATGATGATGAATACGAGAACATTTCCGTATGGGGCGGTGAGCTTCTTTGCGTTTTCTTCGCTCTGTTGCGCCATCTGGAGGGCGTCGATTTTTTCAAGGATTTCCTTGGTGATGGGAGCGCCTTGAGTCACGATTTCCATGCCGCGCGGAACCATGCCCTTGATGAGCGTTACTTTGTTGCTAGCATCGAGTCTTCTCGCTTCGGTTTCTTTTTCGAGATAGAAAATGTTCGGACTTGTAAAGACGTAGAGCGCTTCGTAGAAGGCGCTCTGCAATCCCTGTTCCACGGAAAACGCACGCTGCAACTGGCTGAACGCTTCGTCGATGCGGCGCTGCATGGGCTGTATTTCGCTGATGTCTATCGTGTTTTCTTCGTTGTCTTTGATGAGCGAAATAAAGGGCTTATTGTAAATGAGGCTCTTGACGTTCTTGATGTTGTAGTTGTTGCAGAATAGCGAAACTTCTGTTTCTGTCTTGGCGAGAAGCGTGTTCGATACGCCTTTCTGCATCATTTGGTAGAACACGGACATCAAGGAGTCGCGGGCGACTGCGTTTGTGCTGAGCGGCTTGATGGCGGTAATGGAAAGGCGCTGCTTTAGCTGGTCGTAGATGCGGGATGCTTCTTGGACTTTCGCTTGGATGGACGGGTCGCTTCCGTCGTCCTTGCTTGCGCTGACGACGGCTTGCATCTTTCCGTATTGTTCCAGCTTTTTCAGATACTGTTCCAGTTCACGTAAAAGGCGCGTTGTTTCGTCGGAGTTGAATTCGAAGATGGCATTCACCTTTTCGGCAGCGCGTGCTTTTTCGTTCTGGATTTCCTGTTCGGTTTTCGGGACTTCGAACTTGAACGGAGCGACAATCGTTCTAGAACTCAGTTGCCCCAGGTGCGGACGTTCGGCCTGGAGGGCGATGTTCTTGTCGGGGAACAATAGAATGGCGATGAGGATCAAGAGAATCCATGCAATAATCAAATGAATTTTTTTCTCTTTCTTGTTCATTTAATACCCTTCTATTTTTTAAGCTCGTTCTGTTCGTAAGCTAGCAAAATGTCTTTGACTAAATGATGCCGTAGGACGTCGGTAGCGCTAAATTCGACTTCTGCGATACCGTGAATGCCCTTGAGAATTTTCATGGCGTGTTCCAAACCGGAAACTTGACCCTTGGCGAGATCGACCTGACTGGTGTCGCCAGTAATAATTGCCTTGCTGTGGGGCCCGAGACGGGTGAGGAACATCTTCATCTGGGCGGTTGTCGTATTTTGGGCTTCGTCCAGGATGATGAAAGCGCGCTTCAACGTGCGACCGCGCATATAGGCGAGCGGGGCAACTTCGATGGCGCCGGTCTCTTCGTAGCGGCGCAGCTTTTCTGCCGGCAGGAGTTCTGAAAGGCTGTCGTGGATGGGGCGCAGGTAAGGCGCAATTTTTTCCTTGAGATCGCCGGGCAAAAATCCGAGGGATTCGCCGGCTTCGACGGCTGGGCGTACAAGGCAGATGCGTTCGGCTTCGCCGCGTTCGAGACTGGCGACTGCAAGCGTCACGGCGAGGAACGTCTTTCCGGTACCGGCAGGGCCTTTCGCGAAGATGATGTCGTTCTTTTCGACTGCCCTGACCAGTTCAGCCTGTGCGGGAGTCTTTGCGGAGACGCTGATTCCAAACCTGTTCCTGAATACGGGGCTGTCGGGGATGGGTTCGGTTACAGGTGTTTCTTTTGGCCCGAGCATGCGTTCGAGCTGGTGTGCGTCCAGAATTTCGCCATTGCGTGCAGCGATTTTCAACTGATCAAGGACCGCAAGTACGCCCGACATGTCGGCGTCGTCGAGGGGGACGATGTCTAGCCCTGGAAGACGGGTGCGTATCTCAACGCAAAAACGGCTCTCCAGTAATCGGAAAACCGTTTCACGTTCGCCTGAAATAATTCGCTTCAGGTTGTCTGATAGTGAGTAATGCCTTACACTACTCTTCATCGCCTGAGGCCGGCTGCTGGATCGGAAGACCAAGCTTGGTCCTTGCATCGAAGATTTCCTTGCGGAGCTTGTGGTTGTCTTCGTTTGCGGCAGAAGCTTCATCCTGGGACTTTTTTAAAGTCTTTTCGGTGATGACTTCCTTGGGCGGTTCCTTTTTCACCTGAGCAACGGGCTTGGCAGATTCAGTCTGGGTTTCGTTGTAGCCCGTGTAAGAAGAGGTGTTGTCAGAAGAGGTTTCAGTGCTTCCCGTGTAGCTGCCGGTATCGCTGCTACCGGAGTCGTTGGACGAACCTGCGCAGGCAGTGAAAAGTGCTACAGAGAGGGATGCGAGAACTAATTTCCATTTTTTAAGAGACATTATTTAAGCTCCATTCTAGTCTTTGATGGCTAAAATATATATAGTTGTGACAAAAAAAATGTTAAAAAAGGTAAAAATTGACGATGCAATCACGAAAAAATGATTTTCATGCCTATTCTCAGGTTTTTTTGTCATCAAAAAGTTACGATTCAAAGAAAATTTATGCGAAAAGACGCAATTTCTTAATGAATAAATTGGATTCGTTTTGCGTATTCGCGGGAATGCATGTTGAACCGGGGGGCGAGGAAGCCTTTGTTCAAACATGGACCCGCTTTGTGCAGGATCCGGCATTCTTATATATGACTGGCGTAAACCAGGCGGGGTGTTACTTGGTCTTGGACCCGCGGAAGGGCCGCTCGACGCTTTTTGTTCCGAAAAAGGACCCTTTCAAGGAGTTCTGGAACGGCAAGCGACTTGGGTATGTGGATGGTGAAAACGAAGTCGCTCGCGTGACGGGCGTGGATGATGTTCTTCCGGTTGATGCGCTTTGGAATTTTATCGAGAAACTCGCCGTGGAATACGGGAGCGGTAAGAACGCCGTGGATCATGCTTTCGCTTTCTATTATGAAAAGTTCAAGGGCGACCATAACGAAAAACTCAAGAACGACATGAAGAAGGTGCTCCGCCGCTATAAGATGGATGTGAAGAGCTGCGCCGATTTGCATTTCGAAGACCGCCTGGTGCTGGAACCGGAGCGAATCCACGATGCGCGTGTGGCGCAACAGATTACGGACGAAGCGTTCCGTGCTCTGCTCTCTGCGATGAAAACGATGAAGACCGAACGCGATGCGGCGCTGTTCTTGAACTACGAGATGCAACGCCGTGGCGACGGGGACCTTGCGTTCCCGACGATTGCTGCCGGCGGGAAAAACGCCTGCTGCTTGCATTACGTCAAAAACGACGAGGCGCTACGCAATGGTGAACTTGTCCTGTTCGACTTTGGCGTGCGGTTCGGGACGCTCCATAGCGATATTTCGAGGACCATCCCCG
>CAMKLO010000012.1 GCA_946413655.1 uncultured Fibrobacter sp.
CCCGAAAAAGCGGGCATCTCCCATTCTTTTTTTGAAAAGGAGATTCCCGATTAAATCGGGAATGACAATATTCTCCTACTTCCTATCGCCTTCGGCTACAGGATGACGCACTTGGTTTCCCTACTCGACCAAGCGCGTCACTTCTTCACGATTCTCAGAATGCCTTGTTTGTTGTATTCGGGGGCATCTTTCGAGAACAGGCCCTTGGTTTCCTGGCGGAGCACGTATTTTTCTTCATCGCCCCAATCAACGACACTCCCCGACTTCGCGGGAACACCGTCCCCGAACAAGCTTTCCGCAGCCATCATCAGAGCCTCTTCCGGGTCTTCAATTGCGGTCGAGATGCACAAATCCGGGAGCGAAAACGTTGAAAGTCCCAGCGTATAAAGGGTCTTTTCATCCTCGCCCTCGATTATGTTAATCCACGGATCCATCGGACATTCGCCACCGCCAAACACATCCTTGAACGCTTCGACGGTCCATGCTGTACCGGCTTGTTGCATATAAACGCCAAGAGCTCCCGCATCAAGCATCTTCAAAATGGCGGAATTCACCATTTCAACATCGTTCATGCTTTTCACGTTTCCGAGCAAAAACAAAAGAGACTTGTGGGACGAAAGCACCTGTTCCTCTTCGGCAGTCAATTCACAGTGTTCCTTGAAAATTTCCAAAACATCGGGCGATGCGCCCTGGCGGACAACGTTAAAGAGCACACTGCAGCCAGGAATCATCACTGTCTTAGTATCTGCGGCAACCTTGACGATTTCGGTAACTGCGAATGGTTCATCAGCGGCAATCGGAAGCGGAAAGGCAAGAACAAACTGGTTCATCGTCATCTCTCTTTTAATTTTCGAACAACATTTTTTACGGCATCATGGAGCAGGTTCTGCTTTCCCGGTGCAACCATCGTAACACAGGACTCAAAGGCTTTTTCAAGCGTTTCGGCAGAGAGTTCTTCTGCCGGAATTTGAGTCGCATAACCCGCCGCCGACAAATCATGAGCAAGGACAATCTGTTCAAACTGCCCAGGCGTCGGTACAAAAATACATTTTGCGCCAAGTTCCGCCATGTCCATCACGGTGCTGTAGCCGCCACGGCTCACCACATAATCGGCACTGCGTATGGCCGTTGCAAAAGCTTCATCCGGTAAATGCGTATGGAATTCAATATTTCCTTCAATCCAAGTTTGATGCCCTGCCGCAGGTTTCCCGAGAATCATCATATGACGACCGGGAATTTCAGAAAGTGCCTTGCGCAACTGTACTTCGAATTGGGTACGCGCCGGTTCCACACCCGAAACGACGGCCACGACTTTGTAGCGTGGAGTTTTATCCGAGGCCACAGTCCATTCCACGCTCGCAGAGCGCGCCATGAACTCAGAGACGCTCATCAAATCCACTTCGCTTTCAAAATCATTTTCAGCACCCGCCGCATTCGCTCGCGAAACATCCACAGTGCGTTCCGAGAATCTCGAAAGCGTCCCTACGTAACGCATCGGCTTATCTCCAGGGGTCGCCCCAGAATGCGAAAGAGAACCAGCATACCCCGGATAGAATTCCATGTCGGGCACCCAGACTTCGTCGAACTTTCGCATGATGTTCGAATGCCAAAGAACGCCAACGCCTTCGAACGCCGAGAACGCTTTCGGGAAGGCTATCCGACGTTGGTGCGTCATGTAAATGTTGTACGCATTCTTGGAATAAAAAGCAAAGCGGTTATCCGAAAACAGCACATCGTAACCGTGGCGTTCGACCATTTCTTCGGCAAAATGGTGTTCATAGCGCATAATAGAATTTAGGTGCATGCTGTTCTTGAGCAGCCAAAGCGCCATGTTGTAGCCGTGTTTTGGATAAACGATGTTGTAACTAGGCGCAACACGCTGCCGCAAATCTGGGAACAGTTCGCGGAAAAAATTCGCATTGGCGTTGACTACAGCAATTTCCACCTCGGCGCCGCCCCGCAAAAACTCCCGGATGACAGGCACACAACGTGTCGCGTGCCCAAGTCCCCAATCAAGCGGAGCTACCAGGACTTTCAATTTTCAGCCTCAAGCCAAGCGTGAGCCCAGTCGCCGTGGTCGCAATCCTTGTCGTCGCCCATCAGCACACGCAAATTAATCGACTTTGCACCCTTGATGTCCAGTCTCAAGCGTTCCTTGTCTGTCGTATAAAGTTTCTTGGAACGGTAGATTTCACGACCGTCAGCCTCGACCGCAAAGTAGGCACCGTCGCCGCAAGCACTTTCGTCATCAAGTCCGATGACCGCATTCAGCCAGTCATAGCTGCGGGAAAGCGAATACTCGATGGACGAATTGGCATGGCTACCAATACCGTAGCGGAATGGTTCGCCATCCAAAGTAATCTTGTGATGATCAACCGTTGCGTTCATCTGCGGTTCGCCCCATTCCTGATGGAAGCGGCTCATCTTGAGCTTCGAGAGGAGAGCGACGTTCGGCGCATCGATAAAGAAATCCCTGTACGTCACGAGCGTATCTTCGTCGGGCATGTAGCAGCTCAACACGACGCGGTTCATGCCGGCGCGAATCTTTGCAGAATCCAGGAACAGCGTATCAGCATTGTTCGACACAAGCATTTCGCCTTGGTCCTTATCGTTCACCTTGTAATCGCAGGCAATTGATTCCGGGAAGCTCTTGTTCACAACGACAAAGCCGTTCGATTCCTCGGTCACCATGAAGTTCTGGGCATAATGCGATACACCCTTCTTCGAAATAATCTTGTAAATGGCTAGGCCGTAACCGAAATCCCTCGCATTCATCAGCACGCGTTCGTTCTTGTAATCGCTCAAGATATCGTCAATTTGGTCGGTTGTCTTGAAGCCCACCACGCGGCTTGCGCGGTTGACCTTTCCGTAGCCATCCTGACCGCGGACGAGGTAAATGTTGCCACCAGATTTCTGCATCCATTCCGCAAACTGTTCGGTACTCCAGCTCTTAAAAGAGCTTTCGCTGAACGAGGTGTGACCGGAGGCAAGCATCTGCCAAGGCCTTGCGTAAATAAACACAGAATTTTTCGGATACTTCGCTAGTTCCGTATTCAAGAAATCTTCTTCGGTGAGGAGCTTGTTCTTGTAATAGAGCATGTTGGCCTTGTAGCTCGGAGCATGATAAATCATCAACCCGACAGACAAAATGCACGCCACGCCCAAGACAATCTTTGCCGCAGCATCGTCCTTCATCTTTGTCGTAAAGAGGAGCGCATCGTAAAGGCCAAGCGCCATCAAAAGAGCAAACAACGGAAGAGCCACAAGCACGTAACGCTGGTTGATATCAATCGTAAACGTTCCCGACACGTTCAAGAGAATCACGAAAATCTGCAAGCAGAACGTGATGCCCAGAATGAACCCGCGGAAGTAACGACGGGAATAAATCATGCGGAACAGGAGCCACACCGTCGCCAAAAGCAGAATCACGGTGAACGTCGTGTAGAACGGATTTTCCATGATGCCGCCAAAAGCAGAATCCGTCTTGAGGTTCATCATGACTTCGATGTTCGTCTTGAGGTTGAACCAGAAGTTCTCCAACGAATGGGCCGCATGTTCGCCACCCTGGAAGTCATAACCGCGATATGCCGCCATCGTATTGATGGAAGGCCAGCTCACCGCAATCACGGACGCCACAAAGGCCGGCAAGCGGTACGGCTTTTCGAGGAAATAACGGTAATAGTAAAGAGCGAACGGGATAAACGCGAACACAGTCTCCTGACGGGTCTGCGCAAAGAAGCCCAGCAGCGGCACCGTCAAAAGGAAATGCTTCCACGTGACCTTGTTCGTCGGCACAAAAGCGTACCACGCCATCAGCACCGCAAGCAGAAGGATGTAGAGAACTTCAGTCGATGCCGAACGCGACTGCAACAGGTAAATCGGCATACCGCCCAAGAACGCCGTTGCCGCAAGCGCAAGCTTATCGCTCTTGAACCACTTGCTAAGCGCAAGGAAGAACGCAATCAAGCTCAAGATGTAGAACGGGTAGTTCACCGTCAATGCCGTATCGCGGTTCGGTTCCATGAAGTTGAACACGAGCGAATAGACAAACCCGAGCGCTTTGCCCTTGAAGTTGTTCACTTCAGTCTTGCAATCGAGAACCCCGTCCGTCCAGATACCCTCGTTACAGACGCCGCCCGTATGCTGGAAATACATCTGGAGCCCCATGGACTCCCAGCTCGTCTCGTCGCTCAACACGCGGTGCGTATTGCCGATGTTCCCGAAGATGAACACCGAGAACACGATGAGCAAAAGCGCAAGCCCGCAAAAGCCCTTGCCGCTCGGCAAGAAACCGCGGATATGCTTTGCCACGAACGGAGCGTTGACCACGACACCCGCCACGAGCAAAAGGAACGTCAAGAGTATGGAGTAATACCCCCACTCGATATCCCAATGGCGCGCATACGACACGGATAAATTGTTAAAGATAAGGAAAGCGGATACAAGCACAAAGGCCGTCGCCGCCAACATGACATTCTGAGGTTTATCCCAGTGAAGGGAATCCTTCCATTCCATAAAGGACTGACGCAAAGACTTCTGCTTCACACCGTCCCTTCCCAACGTTTTATTTTTCATAGTGCGCTAAATATAAAATTTATCCAGAAATTCCAAGGCGTTCCCTGGCTATTTTCTTGCCAGTTTGTACGTCAAATTTACCAGAACCTAATTTTGGCAGTTCATCCAACTTAAGTACAGCCCCCGGAACCATCAAAGGAGGCAGCCCAATCTGGCGCAACATCGTCTTGATTTCGTCCTCGGACTTGTCTCCCGAATAAAGGAGCACTATCTTTTCGCCCTTCGCGCCATCCGGAACCGGAACCGCAATATGGTCGATATCTTCAAACAAGGGGCTTTCGGAAATCTTGAAATCCACGGCGCCGAGGCTCACCATTTCGCCACCGAGCTTGGCAAAGCGGCTGTAGCGATCGACAATCGTCAAGAAACCGTCCTCGTCGATATGTCCCTTGTCGCCGGTCTTGTACCAACGGCGCCCATTGAACATGGCAATTGCGTTTTCGGTACGCTCCGGGTCGTTCAGGTAACCCTTCATAATCTGTGCGCCGCCAATCAAAATCAGGCCATCCGTCCCCAGCGGGAGCTCTTCGAGCGTATCGGGATCCACAATGCGGAACTGGCAACCCGGCATGGGCACGCCCACCGTCCCCGGTTTGTTGCCCACCACGACCGTCTTGTAGTCGTCCAGCAAGAAATCCTTCGTGTTGACGGAGGCGACCGGCGTCGTTTCGGTACAGCCAAAGCCTTCGAAAATTTCAAGCTTGAACTTTGTTCTATACAAATTGCGGATATCTTCGCGAATCTTTTCGGCACCGGCAAAGATGCAACGCACATGTTCGAACATGAGCGGATGGATGTAGCGGCTCGTGCCCCACATGCGAAGGAACGTCCCTGTTGCCACCATGATAGTCACCTTGAATTCCGCCGCCATGCGGCCAATCAGGCGTACATCCGTCGGGTCGGGGCAAGTTGCCACCGGGACACCTTCTACCATGCAAAGCATAGTCGTAATCGAAAAGCCGAACGCATGGAACATCGGCAAAAGCCCAAGGAACACATCTTCCGCCCCGACATTGATGACGCTTGCGCACTGTTTGATGTTGCCCATCAAATTGAAATGCGTGAGTTCCACGCCCTTCGGCGTCCCTTCGGAACCGGAACTGAAAATAATCGTCGCCACATCGTCAAGGCTCACCTTCTTGAAGAAGCGCCATTCGAGATACCATGCCGGGAGGAACATCACGCGCAAAAAGTTCAGAATAAGCGTCGGTTTCTTGACAAACTGCTTGCCCAGGTCTTCCATGTAATAGACTTTGTAATTGCAAAGCAGCTTGCCTTCAAGATCGACGCCCTTCTGTTTTAGCTTATCTACAAACGCATGAGCGGTCACAATCGTTTTTACCCCTGCCACCTTGCAGCAGTAATCCATCGTCTCCGGCGTGCTGGAGTAGTTCAAGTTGCAGACGGTCCTTGCCTTGACTAGCATCGCAAGGTTCGTAAAGATTCCCGGGCCCGAAGGCGGAATCAATATACCCACGCACTTTTCGTCCTTGCCGAGAAGTTTATCGAAAATGTTGGCAAACGTAAGCGCCGCCGTCGCAAGGGAATAACCCGAGAAATGCTTTCCGTCGGGGCTGAACACCAAGGGAGAGTTTTTACGGCGCTTCGAAGCACGAATCCAGCTGTTCGGCACCGGACGGAGTCTGCGGATGTACGCCTCCCATGCGGTAATCGAGAGTTCCTGGATGGAACGCAACATCTGCACGTTACCGCAATCGACGGGCACGGGCTTGCCGAACGCGACCGAGACAATGCGGCCACCGCTGTGCACAATGTCCTGGTAACCGGCACTTGCCATGGAATAGGAACTTCCCCACAGTCCCTGCACGTAAAGCGGCAAAAGCGTGAGTTTCGGTACATCCTTGATAGCGGAACTGTAATCCAGGCGGAAACGGTTCACGTTACCCGTCGGCGAAAGCGCATTTTCGGGGAACACCACCACGGCCTCGCCACGCAAAAGCGATTCATGGGCCTCCGCCATAGCCTTCTCGGGGTGCGCCAGGTCCAAATCAATCACGTTCATCTGCGAAAGAATCAGACGCACGTACCACTTTTCGTACGAACGGCGGCTCAGCACAAAGCGGAGCGGACGCGGGCTTGCCATCTGGATAAGCGCCCAGTCGATGTAAGAAATATGGTTACTGACAAGAAAAACAGGACCTTCCCACGGCAAATTCTTGAGACCGTTGACGATAAACTTATAATGGAGCGAAAGCGTGGTGCGGAGCAACTGGCGCAACAGCGACTGCGGCATAATCCACAACGCCCAAATCGTAGCACCCGTGCAGAAAATGCCAAGCACAAAGAACAAGTCCATGCGGTCCAGTCCAAGCAATCGCATTGACAAAATCGCAAGCACGTCAAACGCAATCACGCATACGTTCTGCACCATGTTGTTCACAGCTAGCACATGGCCCGCAGACCTCGGCTTCGAGTTGTACAGGAGCAACGCAAACATCGGAAGCATGTACATGCCGGCGCAAAAGCCGAGCAACGAGAACGCGAGAGCGTTGTACGGTCTCGGAATAAACGGAATCAAGAAAATCAAAATGGCAGAACCCGCCGTACCCATCGGTACAAGTCCCGTCTCGATAAAGTTGTTCGACATGCGCATCGCAAACGCAAAGCCACCAATCAGGCCAATAGCGGCACCGATAATCGTATAGTTCAGGAGAGCATCGACACCAAAAAGCGACCCCGAACTAAACTGGTCCTGAATCACGAACACCATGAGGAATATCAAGACCCAGAACATCGAAAGTCCGATGATGGACTGCCGGATACCGCGATTGCTCCAAGCCTTCCAGAACTTGCGACGAGCAAAGACGAGATTCCAATAGCGGTTCCACGGGAACTTCATATCGGGGTCGAAGCCACCTATCGCCGGTAGTCTCAATGCAAAAAAAGCTCCCAGCAACTGCAACGCGCCAACAGCAACAATTACCGATAACCACGCCCCGTAATAGCTCGCAATCGCAAGCCCGAGCAACGTCAGCACAAATGCGCTAAACCAAACAATCATGAGGATGCCCGTTCCATACGCGAGATTCCTCACGCCCATCAGTTCCTTGAGGTAACCGCCACGCGCCGGAGACTGGAACGCCTGCAGAATAAAGAAAAGTCCCACCGATGTAATCACCAGCGGAACACTTTTATTATAGACGCCAAAACAGAAGAGACCAATCACGGGTATAGAAAGCAGCGTTGTATATAATAGAACGCGTTCCTTGGGATATTTGTCCGAAAAATAGCCTGCAGGGGTCAATAGCAAGATACAGGGCAGCAGGAACAGCAAATGAAGAACGTAAAATTGCCAGGATCCAGTCGCCGTGAGGCCCATGCGATTAAAGACTAGCTCCATCGTTCCAACGATTATTGTAGAAATAGCCACTTGGGAAAAAGCTAGGCCATAATAGGAGAAAAAACCTTGGTTCTTTTTCATTACACGTTCCTGAAACAGTGATGGTCAAAAGTTAATACTTTAAAGCAATCAACGCCATTTAGTAATGTAAAAATAAACATGGTATGGATCCATTGCATTTCCGATTTACGCCAAGGAACACCGAACATATCCCCGCCCGACCAGTTTTCGTAAAAAAATTTTTCATTCCTATATAATACACTTTTCTTCAAAAAGCCAAATTATCACTAAAAAAACAAAGAAAAAATTTCGATTTTTCCAGTTTTTTTCTTCAAATTATACACTTCTTTTATTTATATTAATCCAAGAAGTATTTGGGCTACTTGGAAAGGAGTTAAAAATGTTTTACAAGCACTGGAAAAAGATTTCTCTTGCACTGACCGCCTTCTTTTGGGCAAGCTGCAACAACACTACTGTAGTAGAACCACCTCTTTACGGATGCCCGTCCGAAGGATGCGGCAATCAACCCATCAGTTCCAGCGAGGCAAGTCCAGAATCCAGTTCCAGCGAAACGACCGCACAGTCCTCCTCCAGTAGCGAAGCCGTTTCTTCAAGCGGTACCGCAAAAAGTTCCAGCAGTTTCGTACTACCAGTGCCCGCATATGGCGTTGAAGCAGTTCCCTGCTACGAAGACAGCAAGGGCGTAAAAACGAACGGCGAAATCTCGCAAAAGAAATTCTATTGCGTTGACGGCGTGACATGCAAGGAAACTGAAGTACTCGTAGAAACAGGACGCGAGCCCTGCAGAACTTTTGACGACGGCGACCTCAAGGGAGCCGTAGCCTGCCCCGATTATGGCATTGTTCATATCACCGAAAGGACTTACGACTGCGACGGCGTAACCTACAACGAAGCCGAATTCCGCTCCCGCTACTTCAACGCAGGCATCAAGCCGCCAAGCTCCAGCAGCACAGAACAAAGTTCCAGTTCCGCCGTGACCTGCAGTCCTAACTTAGACAAATTTTTCTCCATAAGCAAAGCCGACCGTTACTCTATAGACAATGCAGCCCCAGACGCATCAAGTCAAGCAAAATTTGATGCAAACAGAAAAATAACAGCCATTCGCGATAGCCTCTCTAAAGACACCCCAAAATGCCTTAAAGACATGCAAGAAGATTTAGAACGCAACTTTGTCGCAGTGTATGGTGCACCATATGCAAATCGCTTCCCCGCAGAAGAAACATGCAGCGACGGCACTACGCGCCCAACAAAAGAATACCTCGAACAGCAGAAATTTGACGAAGAACAAGCAAAGAAAAAGCCTCAATACGACGAAAAATACAATGAGGTGTACAAAGAAGAGACCAAAAAACTCGACAAGGCCATCAACGATTGCCTAAATTCCAATAATCCATCCTCCAGTTCTAGTAAAGAAAATCCCAAAAGCTCCAATTCCGCCGATGTGACATGCGCCCCCGGAGATTCTACGGTAACCTATTACCCACCATCATACTCTGCAGACATCGCAAAAATGAACGCAGAAGAACGGGCAAAACGCGCAAGCGTTAGCAAAATCGACAGCACGATAAAGACTCTGCCATCAGTCCCGCAGTGCCTTGCAAACTTGCGCCAAGAACTCGACATGTTCGTCGCTCTATACGGAGCACCTGTCACACTCCCCAAAGATGAAGTTTGCAGCGACGGTACCGTCCGCCCCACGGAGGAATATCTAGAATATCAAAAAATGAAAGAAGAATGGGAAAAGAACAAACCAGCACTAGACGAAGAATGCCAAAAGATTTACGAAGAAAAATTGGAGAACATTCAGAAAAGAATCAACAAATGCTTGAATTCATTCGGCACGGATCAAACCTAACGAAACTTTGAATCTATGTCCTTATGGCATAGATTCAAAATATTTTTATAAGCACCGCCCCCCCCCTGCAACCTATTACCTAACACCTAAAACCTAAACATGTTCTACAAGTTCCTAAAATTCCTCTTTCTCTCGACGCTCACTCTCGTTTGGGGCGGTTGCGACACCAAGGACGACGCCGTAGCCGGTTACGGATGTTTCCCGACCAAATGTTACAATACAACTGCCACAGACAAGAACGGCATGACCATAAGCATCATCGAATGCGAAGACGGGACTAAATACCTAAGAAACCAGGGTCTTTACATCGAAGATCCTAAAAGGGAAGAAACATTACCCGACGACATCCAGATCGTAGCTCCAAACACAGACGAATGCGGAGCGACGAACTGCAAATACGATTCTGTCCGAGTCTGCATCGACGCAATCACCGTGGATGAACAAGGAAACGAGCACGGAATCGGAGCTTGCCACGCCAACATCGAATGCCCGGAGAAATGAGCTTAGTTATTAGAGATTCGCCGGAAAAAGCGAATTTTTTGGAACTTTATGACTTGAAATTTGTATTTTATAAATTAAACAAACTATAACCACAAACTACTCCCTACTTCCGACTTTAATTATGAACATCCGCAAACACTGGAAAAGACTTTTACTCACGACCACAGCCCTCTTTTGGGCAAGTTGCACGAGCGAAAACGAAAATACGTTCCCGACGATTGGTCAGGACACGCCACACGCTGTTGACCCCGGCATAAGCTCCGACAGTAATATCGCAAGCTCTAGCGAAAATGCCGTCGAAAGCAGTTCATCCGAAGCCAAAGCCCCAAGTTCCAGCAGCGAGTTTACGCAAGTTATCAATCCAGAAGAATCGTCTAGTTCCGCAGCAGAAAGTTCCAGCAGTCAAGTATCTTGCATGATTGACGGAAACTCGTACTTTTACAAGGACAGAAGCGAAAAATACACAGAAAGTCAAGCGATTTCCCATGCAACCACACAAGTCCAATGGGACGCTGCTAAAAAAATCGGATTAATGATCCAAAACGACCTTAAGTCAAAAGGAGTCCCCCAATGCCTTCAAGACATGCAAGACTCTCTCGAAAGAAGTTTTGTTGCATTATATGGAGCCCCGGGCACACCTATCCCAAGTCAATACAAATGCAGCGACGGCACAACGATACCCACAGAATCATACCTTGAACAAAAAGCATTTGACGAAGAACAGGCAAAGAAAAAGCCTCAATACGATGAAAAATACAATGAGGTTTACAAAGAAGAAACCGAAAAATTCGATAAGAGAATCAACGATTGCTTGAACGATTCAAACGCCGTCAAAAGGATTGCATGCGAAATGACAGAGATGTGTCCCTTATATGGAGTGAATTTAAAATGTTCTTTCAACTACAAATGCGATGACGGCATTTCATGTCAAGGAACCGAAGGCGAAAACGATATAAATTGCACCGACAAGCAAGGCGAAGCAATCAAATACACCCAAGAGGAATTCGAAAAGAGATATTACACGAAACGTCGCTATTAGTTATTGGACATTGGTCTATACCCCTACCACCTACAACCTAACACCAAAAAATGTACAAGCACTGGAAAAAAAACGCACTTGCAATCGCAGCATTCTTTTGGAACGGCTGTAGCGACAACTCGTCATCGAGCGACGTAAAATACGCATGCTCCTTTAAGGGAGGGGCATGCCCCGATTATGGTATTGACTTCTACTATTGCGAAAATCCTGAAGATTATCATTCTCCAGACATGGACAAAAAATGTACTTTCACTCCTCATGACCCATGCTCCAATTATTACGAATGTGAAGATGGGGCCACTTGTGTAAAATACGATAATGAAACTACTATGAGATGCATCGATGCTCAAGGCAACCAAATCACCCAAGATGAAATCGAAAAGAAATATTACACGGAAAACCGTTATTAGTCATTGGTCTATACCCCTACCACCTACAACCTAACACCTACCACCTAAAACCTATAGCCTAATCACAAATCACTTCCTACCGACAACTTCCTACTTCCGACTTTAATTATGAACATCCGCAAGCACTGGAAAAGACTTTTGCTCACGACGACAGCCCTCTTTTGGGCAAGTTGCACAAGCGAAAACGAAAATACGTTCCCGACGATTGGTCAGGACATGTCATCCGCTGTTGACCCCGGTGCAAGTTCCGATAGCAATATCGAAAGTTCTAATGAAAACGCAGCCGAAAGCAGCTCTTCTGATGCGGTCGCAAGTAGCTCATCCGAAGCCAAAGTCCCAAGTTCCAGTAGTTTAAATCTTAACGCCTACAGACTTGCAAGCGACCCAAGCGTCACATGCATTCAAGATTTCATCAACGGTGGCAAATGCCTCGACGAAGAAGATGCCAAAAGCAACAAAGAAGCTATTCAAAGAAAAATCGACGAGTACAAAAAAGCCGTTGAAGAAAACCAATCGCTGACTTTGGAACAGCTCGATTCCCTCGAAGCAAAAATAAATGCAAATTTAAAAGAATGGCTTGATGCAGACAATAAAGCGTATAGAACACCCAAAACTCATTGTACACATGTAGATCTAGGAACGTTGGTATATAAATGTTCAAATAACGAAAGCTACGAAGCCAGTACATTAGCGACCGATTCCGAAAATCGCATTCTCTATACAAAAGAAGAACACAGAGCAAAGTTTCCTGAAAAATATCAATCCAGTTCCAGCACAGAGCCAAAGTCCAGCGGCAGCACAACGCCCCCATCCCCGCTTTGTCAAAAGCACGATTTTACCACAGAAGCCGATTTCAATAAAGCGTGGGAAGATGACAAAAAAGAACTTTTAGACATCGCCAAGAAAGAACTCGGAACAAACCTTGCGGAAAAAGACTCTATTTGCCTTGACCGCGTAGAAAACACTTATATATCTCCATCCACAGATGTTATTGCTAAAAAGCAAACCTGCGACGGCGAAACAATCGTGAATCCGCGTTATCAACAGGAGCTAGACACACTCAAAGCATCGTTAAAAAAACTAATCGACAAATGCATAGAATATTCAAAAATCGAACAAATCGCATGTGAATATACTGTTTCGTGCCCCTTATACGGCGTGGATTCAAAATGTACGGACTACTACAACTGCAATGACGGTCTTTCATGCAGGAGAATAATGAATGAAAGCAATATGAATTGCACCGACAAACAAGGGAAAGAAATCAAATATACCCATGAGGAATTCGAAAAGAAATATTATGAGAAAAGACGTTATTAGTTTAGTCATTAGTCAATGGGCACGCTTCGCTTTGGGCTATGAGCACGCTCGTAAACTCGCTCTGGGGGCGCTACGCTTTGGGCAATGCCCATACCCCAAGGGAGCCGTAGGCGACCGAGCCCATACCCCATACCTTCATTCCCTAAACCACTAACCACAACCAAACACCAAAAAATGTACAAGCACTGGAAAAAAATCGCACTTGCGATTGCAGCTTTCTTTTGGAATGGCTGTAACAATAATTCGTCATCAAGCGATGTGACAATAGCATGTTCCTTTAAGGGAGGAGGTTGTCCCGAATATGGCGTTGATTTCTACTATTGCGAAAATCCAGAAGATTACCAATCCCCAGATATGGACAAAAAATGTACTTTCTCCCCTCGTGATCCATGCTCCGATTATTACGAATGTGAAGATGGAGCCTCCTGTGAAAAATACGATAATGAAACTACTATGAGATGCATCGATGCTCAAGGCAACCAAATCACCCAAGAGGAATTCGAAAAGAAATATTATACGAAAAACGATTATTAGTTATTAGTCAATAGTCAATGGGCACGCTTCGCTTTGGGCTATGCCCATACCCCATACCTTCATCCCCTAAACCACTAATCACTAACCACCAACCACTAATCACTAACCACTAATCACGCCCCTACACCCTATTACCTAAAACCTAACACCTAATTATGTACAAGCACTGGAAAAAAATCGCACTTGCATTAACGGCCCTATTCTGGGCCAGTTGCGATGAAACATCTTCCGTCGAAGGGCCGGATCTCTATGGATGCCCGCCTGATATATGTAACCCGATGCCCGCGATGCCCGAAAGCAGTTCCAGCGTAAATCCTCTTCCGTCAAGTTCTAGCAATGAACAAATAGCGTGCAAACGTCTATCAAGAATTTACGACACACGCGAGAATGATAGAAATTACATTTCCGTAGATTATTACGAATGCAAAGACGGAACAATATGCGAAGACTATGGTTATAGTGATTCTTTTTCTTGCACGGATTATCAAGGCAAATACATCTCATACACCAAAGACGAATTCAACTCAAAATACTACGTTGAAAGCGAACGCATTCATGCCGAAGTCGAATCATATCATGAATCCAGTTCCAGTTTTGCGGAAACCAACTTGAGCAGCAACACCGAAGCAGTCAAGCCACTCATAAACTGCTATAACGACACCGCATTAAATGACAAAGGACAATCCTTTGATATTATATCATGCGACGATGGAAATAAATATCTACGAGACCATTCTGTATATAGCGAAGTTCCTAAGGAACGTGAAAAAGTCCCAAAAGATGTACAAATATTTGCCCCTACTCCGGGTTCTGAAAAAGCTGCAAACTGTACAAAAGGACCAAGGAAATGTCATGACTATAAGCTCATAGATGAAAATGGAAACACTGTAAAAAATGTCGGAGGTTGTAACTACAACACAATCACATGTCCAGCCAAGCCCTAGACTACAACAGCAAAATCTATTAGTCAATGGTCATTAGTCATTGGTCCACACCCCTACCACCTACAACCTATTACCTACAACCTATCATGCAACTCTCTCTCAAAAAGAAACTCGCTCTCGAAGCTTATCGCCTTTACCGTCACAACGAAATCAAGGCGCACCCGCTCACCTACTTTTTCTGGGAATGCACGCTCCGCTGCAACCTACACTGTCTGCACTGCGGTAGCGACTGCGTCAAGGACGCCATCCCCGACATGCCCCGCGACGATTTCATGGGCGTACTGGACAAGCTCGCCCCGCACATCGACCCGAAGCACTTTATCGTGGTGATTACCGGCGGCGAACCGCTCATGCGCCCAGACCTCGAAGAATGCGGCCAAGAAATCAAGAAACGCGGCTACCCCTGGGGCATGGTCACGAACGGTCTTGCCATGACTCCCGAACGCTACACGCGACTTCTGAACGCGGGGCTGCGCTCGCTCACCATCAGCCTCGACGGTCTCGAAGCGAACCACAACCATTTCCGCGGCGACCCGCATAGCTTTGAACGCGCTCTGCGCGCCATCGACATGGCCGCCCACACGCAAGGACTCACCTTCGACGTGATGACGTGCGTGAACCGCGAAAACCTGAAGGAACTCCCCCGCATCTTGGACTTGCTTTTGAAAATTGGCGTAAAGCGCTGGCGTATCGCGACGGTGTTCCCGAAGGGCCGCGCCAAGGACAATCCGCTGTTCCAGCTCACGAACCAAGAATTCCGCCAGGTGTTCGACTTCATCCGCGAAGTCAAATCGCTGAACGTCATCAACGTGAACTACGGCTGCGAAGGATTCCTCGGCAGTTACGAGAAGGACGCTCGCAACTACCCGTTCTTCTGCCGTGCCGGCGTGAACGTCAGTTCCGTGCTTTGCGACGGCAGCATCTCGGCATGCCCGAGCCTGCGCGGCGACTACATCCAAGGCAACATCTACAAGGACGACCTCTGGGACGTGTGGCAAAACCGCTACCAAGTCATGCGCGACCGCAGCTGGGCCAAAATCGGCGACTGCAAGAAGTGCAAATACTGGCGCTACTGCGAAGGCTCCAGCCTGCATCTCCGTGACGAAAAAACGAAAGAGTTGGCTTACTGCCATGTAGCGAGACTTGAAGCCGCTGGTGCGTGATGACAAATGCGTAAGGCGAGCGTCGCAGCCATGCTTGCATGGATATGACCGAGCCTAGCATTTGGTACTTGAGCGAAGCGAAAGTACAAAAGACTAAGGAATTAGCCTACTGTCATGTGCAGCGTCTCGAGGATGCAGGAGCGTAAACGCATAAGGCGTGCGTCGCAGCCACTGCCTACCGCCTACTTCCGACTATAATTATGAATATCCGCAAGCACTGGAAAAGACTTTTGTTTTCCGTAACAACCCTGTTCTGGGCAAGTTGCGGCGGGGACAGCGAGAATTCGCCTGTCCTCCCCAACAATATCGGAAGCGAAACGCCTTCGAGCAGTTCCGTTGTGACACCCACAAGCAGTGCCGGTATTACAGAAAGCAGTTCAAGCGAAACGCCGATAAGCAGTGTCGAAACTGCATCAAGCAGTTCCACCACCATTTCGAGCAGTTCATCAGCAAAGCTGTACAAACTAGCCAGCGACACCACCATAACATGCACAGAGTCCGCAGAATCCCTCGGCTGGGGTTGCCTTCTATACGACTCCCCAAACTCAAAGTCGGGTCCAAGCAGTGCTGAACTTCAAGAAATATTGAAAAACAACAAGACACGCACATTAGAAGAACTAGATGCTATCGAAGACACATTAGAAAACATACCAGAATTTGAGATGGCCTTAGATTACGGAATTCCATATTGCGTCAGGCCCGAAATAAAGTATTCTTTCAAATGTTCAAACAACAAATCGATTGTTGTTCACGACCCGGATGAAAATGTCCTTATATTGCGAGACACGCTCCACCACAGAGGGGAATATCTGCGTGAAAACCGTGAAGGCGAGTACATTTATACGCTGGAAGAATATTTCAAAAAATTCGTCAGCAGTTCAAGTAGCGCACCTGAATCAAGTAGCAGTAGTGTAGAGCCCCCTTCACCACTTTGCACCAAAGACGAATTTGTCAACTACCATAAATTAGACGATACCTACAGCGAAACAAAAGAACACATGGCAGACAGCGTCAAGGCATCATTGAGCGAAGAAGAACTCGAATCCAAAACAGCCTGCCTAAACAAGATCCAAACAAAGGACAAATACTTCCAAGGAGTCGTTGCGTCAAAGCAAATTTGCGACGGCGACACCATCGTGAACCCGCGCTACCAGGCAAGGCTCGATTCAAACAAGGTTTACATTCAAGAACAAATTGACGAGTGTTTGAAAGACAAACAATAACGGTTCATTGCCAAAATCCGTTTTAAGCACAAAAGACGCCCGGTTTAAACCGAGCGTCTTTTAATTTCAAGCAACTTTCAAGAACTTACTTGGCTTCGAAGTAGTAAGTCTGGACAGTCTTTCCGTCCTGGGAGAGCTGGATAATCTGCTTGCCCTTCGGGAGGTCGCCAGTAATCTTGAAGAGGTTTTCAGCAACGTATTCGACCTTGAGGTCAGTGCCCTTGTCCTTAACCGGGAACACGCCGTTCGTTTCGCCAGCGCCAAAGCCCTTGCAGTCCTTGTGGGAGGCGATCGAAGCGACAACGGCCGGATAGGTCTTTGCCGTGAGAGCAGTCGTCACAGAGGAAGCGTTGCGGTAGAAGACTTCGAGCTTGCCTTCGATGACACGCGGATCCGGGAGGTTCGTGACCTTTGTGACAACCTGGGCGGCAGGAGCCGGTTTGTGCTTTTTCTTGCCCTTCTTGCCCTTCTTCGGGACACCAATCTTTTCGGCAATGCTTGCAGTAGCGCTTTCGACCTGCTGCGGCATCGACAAACGGTAACCGACGATAGATTCGTCGCAGTTGGTAGAATAGACGACCCACTGGTTCGAAATCTTGAGCGGTCCTTCCGGAGTACCCTGGTACAGACCCGGTTCTACCTGAGAGTTGTAAATGTAGAGACGAAGCGTTGCATTCGGATTCTGTTCCGTCGTCGTAACCGTGGTACGGGTCTTGACATACTTGGAGCGGCCCGCATAAACGCGATAAGTTCCAGGAGGAACCTTGACAAACTTGAACTTACCCTTGCGGAGTTCCTGGTTGAACTCGTACTTCTTCGAAAGGGTGGTGTAAATCGTGGAGTCCATACCAACGGTAGGCATTTCCAACGGCTTACCGGTGAAAGCATCGCAAACTTCACCTTCGATGGTACCAGTCTTTTCGCAACCAGTCATGGCGAGAGCGATGATGGCTGCGGCACAAATGCTAAGTTTCTTTTTCATTTTGCGTCCTCTAGGGTTAATAAGAGAAAAGCCTCCCTAATTAGGGAGGCCCTAAACTTTAGAAGATTAAGCTTCTTCTTCAGCCTTGACCGGTGCAGCCTTGCGAGTCTTACGCTTTGCAGTGGTGATATTGGCACCGCCGCCATAGCGCTTGTTGAAGCTGTCGATACGGCCAGCCGTATCCACGCGATGCTGCTTGCCCGTCCAGAACGGATGGGTATCAGCCGTAATTTCGAGAGAAATTACGCTATATTCAACACCATCGATAGTCTTCTTTTCGGCGGAAGACTTCGTGGAGCGGGTGATGTATTCTTTACCCGTATTCGCATCGACGAACACGACCGGTTGATAATTAGGGTGGATACCTTCTTTCATTATAAAACTTCCTGTGAAGTAAATGTTGAGAGCTAAAATTTAGTTGTTTTTCGGGAATTTGGCAAGCGTGGGCTTCATTTTTAGTATTTTTTACAACATGAAATCTCTATTGTCGCTCTGTTTTTTGTCCTGTTTTTTGCTTTTGGCCTGCGAAAAAGACCATCCGACCATTAAAATCATACAGGTCAACAAGAAAATGGTCCTTGAAGATTGGCCCGACAGCATCTATATTGCCTCGCTGGACTCTATTTTGGCTCTTGAACCCGTCAAAAAAGGCAAGGATTCCGTCGATGTGAACCTGACCATGAACACATCCAAGATGCCGACTTTCAAATTGCCGCCGTCTGTCACCGGGAAACCGAACAACCAGAAAAAAACATCAACAAAAACGAAAAACGACAAGTCCGCCGCCAAGCACGCACCAGAGGTTGCTAAGCCAAACCATTCAGCCGAAAATTTTGCGGCCAAATTCTCGAACGCGCTCTCGGCACTCCAGTCCGACCCGTCCAACAAGAGCCTTTACAAAACTGTCACGGCAAACGACGGAGAAGACCTGTTCAAATTGCTCCGCAGGACTTACGGTGCAGGAACGCAGAGCCTCCCCCACTTTTACGTGCTCTCCTCCCTGCAGTCCGTCAACCCAGGTGTGTCGTTGGAACATCTGAACGCGGGCGATAAGGTGAGAGTTCCCAAATTGTAGCTGTCGCAGTGGTTAGGGCGACTTCGTCGCAGTAAACAGTGGTTAGTGGTTAGCAGGCAATAGGAAATTGGAAGGATGGCGTCATTCTGAGCCATTTGATGGCGAAGAATCCAGTGACCTTTACTGGATCCTTCCACCTACGGTGTCAGGATGACAAAAGCATAAGAATTTCACATTCTCTCGTCCCTCACCCCACACCTCATTTGCCCATAGCCCACTGCCTAGAACAGCGTTTTTGCGCCAAAGCCGAGCACGCCGTCTAGATAATCGCACCCGTTGCGGAGTGCGTAGTAAATGCTAAAGCTCCACGACTTGCGGTACTGCGTAAAACCTATGCCATAATCATGTTCACGGGCCCAACCGTGGAACGGCCTCATCCGCCTATACAGTCCCGGCTGGTAGAACAACTCAATCGACAAGTCGTAACCGTCCTGCCAAAGCAGTGATGCCTGCGAAAAGCCATACGCCCGCGTCCGAGTAAAGCCGTACATCATCCCCTTGAACGAGTTCATCCCGCCCAAGCTGAACATGTCCTCGCGTGCAAACGAGCCGCCCGACGGAAGCATCGTACCGGCAGCAGCAGAATACCGCATAATGAAATTTTTCCACACGGGAACGTAATGCACGAAGGACGATTCCAGCCGCAGGTAGCTGTCGAGCGAATCGGGACGGTCCATCATCCACGCCAGCGAGACGTCCAAGGACGTGCCGCGCCGTGGCAAAACGCTACGGTCAAGCGAGACGTACGAAAGTTCGAACGTAGAACTCTTTTCGTCGTTCCCGATTCCAACAAACGCAGACACTTCGAAATTAAACCCGACGTTCCGCGACACGCCCACTTCCAGCCGCGAATTGCGCGATAGCGAATCGTCCTCGAAGAATCCGCGAACAAGCACGTCCCACGATGTCCCGAAGATAAACCTTTCGCGGTACGAGCCTTCCAGGCGGCGGGAATTCTCCTGCGATGTTCCCTCCAGACGCAAGTCTCGTCCCGTGCCCAAAATGTTGTACAAAGCGAGATCGACATGCCCGTCCCAGACATTTTCGTCACTCGAATACGTGAGAAAACCTTCTGCATAAGATATAGCCGTCGCACGCATGGAATACGCAGGGATAACGCGATTGCGTACGGGGTCACGGAACAAGCGGACATCCGCCGTTTTGTCATAATAACCTAAACGCGATAGTTTTCTATCGGAGCGCTCCAAATCCGAAAGCGATACAGGGCCATCAATTTCAATTCCCGTAAGTTGCCTAAAGACTTCTATATCCGTCGCACCCGAATCCAGATTTTCAGGTTCGCCCCACACCCAGGCGCTTCCGCGCTCGAACTGGCAACGCATAACGCCTACACTATCGACTTCCACCTGCAACTTTGCTCCAAGGAATCCATGGTCCTCGTAATAACGTAACAACTTTTCCTTCGCCACAGGCCAAGAATCGCAAGGCGCCCCGACAACGTCCCCCATCGTAAGTTCGTCGAACTCGCTGTGTTTACCATCCCATTCAATTCGTTCAATGCGGCACGAGGCATGGCCAAAACCGGCACCGAAGAGGAGCGCCGTAAAAGCACAGAACAAAATATTTTGCCACCACCGCATCATACTAGAAATACGCCTTCGCCTCGCTCGCCAGTTTCTGGAACACATTTTCTTCGGCATCGCCAAAGCGCAAAATGTACCGGAGCGAAAGCGACAAAAAGTTATTGACTTCTACGGACACCATCGTTTCGAGCCTGTACGTAACGCCGTCGCCAAAGCCGGACATCATCTGGTATGGGATCACCCCATCGTGTTTATTCATTTGTATGGACGCAAACGAAATATGGCCATCGACACTTCCCTTTCTCTCGTAACCAAGCCGGATTTCTTCTTCCCATAAGTGCGCCCCGAAAGTCTCATCCATATCGTCTTCGCCGGAACCTTCCCTGTATCGGATACGCGGAGTCAAGCTGAAGCCCGCAGGCAATTTCCATGTATAAAGTCCTGCAATTTCCCAGATATTCCAATCCAGTTTTTGAAGCGCCGTCAAATGAACTTTTTCAAAAGTATTTTCAACCCCCACATAATGATCGTCATTTATCTCAAACCCGGCCGTAACTTTATGGTCGAACATGTCCTGGTAATACCCGGTAGAAGACATTTTCTTCTCGTAATTTGCACTCGGATTGTACGTTGCAGACAAACCGGACGGATGATTCCAAGCAAGGCTAGCCTCCCACGAGACCGTTCCCGCCGTCACGCCACGCAAAGCGGAAGGCGCTACCGGAGGGAAATAAATCTTTTTACCAGTCGTATCTTCGGCCTCGGAATGGAACGATGCACTAAGCGTGATATCGCGCAAGAAACCTTGGGTAATGCCAAGCGAAACTCCGGGATTCCATTCCAACGAGGCTTCGAAGGTCGCATTCGACGAAAGTACAGCACCAACAGAATCGTTGCGCCCCATACCTTCATAGACAAAGTCACCATTATCGACACCCTCGATAAATGCACCCGTGAGGCTATCGTAGCGCACATCGCCCGTTCCCTTCGCTACAGCCTTGTAAATCGCCGTATAGGTCTGTTCCGAAGACATCCCGAACTGGTAAGCGACAGAGCCCTGCACGCCCATGTCGTCATCGCCGAAATTCGCCGACAAGTCACCAATCCAGGAATCAGCTGTTCCAAGCGAATCCGACACCACATGCGAATACTGCAACAAGTGCGACAAGTTGAACCGACGGAAGTTCGCTTCTGCCGACTGCGTCCACGTCACGGAACTTACGGAATCACGCCAATCCTCGCCGCTCTTCATTTCGTGCTTGCGCACGGTGAGCGTCCCGACGGATTCCTTCACGTTCCATAAATCCTCGTTGAGCGTCGCGCCGACTGCAGTCTTTACGTAACCGCGCTCCGTCTCATGCCCTAGCGAATCCCGCACCGAATAGCGGACATCGCCGCTGCCGAACGGCCTAAAGAATCCCTGCAAGAACTCCGACGAGAACGTTCCCTGATAACGTTTCTGCTCGACCTCTTGCGAACTCGAAACGTACGACGCCGTAAACTCGCTAATCGCTTCCGAACCGCGGTGCACAAGCGAAAGTTGCGACCGCGAAGAATTCCAACGTTCGTCATCGCCACGGCGATAACCCCACTGCGCCGAACCAAACCAGTCCTTGCCGAGCCGAATCCGAAGCGCAAGTTCATCGTAGTGCAAATCGCCCCTCAACAACGCACTGTCCAAATCCCATTCGTTACGAAGCGCATACGCATTCCAGTCCCTGTCACTCCCGCCAAAATCCGAAAGCGCAAAACCTTTTTGAACAAAGTTTCCATAAACAGAAAGTGCCACCGGGAAGGTCTGCATGTTCTGCGTCGAATCCGAAGTCACATACCAACGGAACGCACGACCGCTCGGGCCACCGACGTTTTTCGAAACGGTATTCGAGTCCATGCGGTTTAAGCCCAGTTCCAAGTCTGCAAAAAAGCGATGTTCCGCCTGCAAGCGAAGCCGCGCTCCCACGCGCTCGGACATTTTCGGGCGGTGCAGTTCATTCAGCGACGAGTCCCGCAATTCCCCGCCACGGTCATTTTTCAAAAGCTCGTAATCCGCACTGTCGAGCGTATTCTTGCGCATGCGGTCCACATCGTTTTCCAAATGGAATCCAGACACATCGAAGAACACGTTCTCGAACCGGAGGCTCCCGCGAAACGCGTACATCGTATAAATATCGTCGCTCATGTAAGCGTCATATTCCACGAGGATTTCATCATCCGTCCCCGGAATAATCCCGTTCTTAAAGTCTAGAAGGCCACCCGCGTAATTCACCTCGTAATCGCGATTACGGACAAGTTTCACGCCATTCAACCAGACCTTTTCGGAATTGGGGACAACCGAAATAAAACCGCCTGATTCGTCCAAGTGATAACCTTCGCGTTGTCCTTGCACGCCGCCAAACGACCACGAATAATGCGAGACCTCGTCCGTACCCCAGGCACCGCTCACCTCAGAGCCGCGATAACGCAACGTCGCCATGGCGCCAAGCGTCGAGCGTTCAAACGATGTCAGCCCCATGGAACGGTCTTCCCACGTAAAGTCGCCCAAATGGAGCATGGCATACGGAGATTCCACCCTAAAATAAATTTGATCGACATCTTGGAGCGTTGCCGTGGTCTGGTCGCCCGCCTTACGATCGACATCCGACAAAAGTGCGTCGATATAAACACTATCGGTAAGCCGCCCTTGAATCGAGAGCCGCAGTTCCTGATCGACCTGTGTGCCGCCGTCGCCCACCGTCACCTGCATCGTCTTGTAGCCGTGCGTCTCGATTTCGGCACGAGACGAATCCTGCGCATCCGAACGCACATTCGAAGACGCAGCCGAAGTCACGGCATTTCCTGCATCACCTTCATCAAGCGATGCACTTTTTTCAAGAATAGAAGGGTTCCAAACAGGGAGCGAATCTACATCCAACGCAAAGGCTAAACTGACAAACAGCAGGCCCAGACAGGGAATCGACCGCATACAAAATTACCGGGAAGGAGTCACAATGCGGAACTGTCTACTAGCGAGCAGCTTCCGGCCAGCCACCAAATCGACACTCCATTCCCCAAGTTCAACCATGTCCGAAGCCAGCATAGAACTGCAAACGTCACCTGTCAGGTTACAAGGTTCCGCATAAATGGTATCTATCCCCTTGTACCAAATGTGGACAAGCGAATCTTCCTGGTAGCTGGCAGAATTCGTGACGACCGAAAACACGTAAAGTCTCGTATTTTCTTCAAAGACGCTGTCGGTGCCGAAGGGTTCCCCGTTCACGATATGGCGGCAGACAGAACTGGTAGCCGGAGAAAGTTCGACGTCGGTAGAATCTGAAAAATTAACGTCGTCGTCAATAAAGAATGCGACAAAACGGTGAACAAAAAAAGTACAAAAGACAACAATCGCAAAGACGGTCGTCTTTCTCAAATTCCTCAGTGGCGGAAACTTGCCTGCCACAAGACCTCCTACCGGACAAGACTGCTCGTATTCTGCGTAAACGCAGGAACGGCTTCCTCCAGCTTTTCGACCAGCAAACGGTTGAAATCATCGATGCGGTTCGGAAGCCTGCCCGCATTAAAGACCTGAACTAGCAACAGCGACTGGTCAACAGGGGAAATATAGACAGAACGATTTTCGCCCGTAAACGAAACGGACTGGAAGTTCTCACCGCCGAGCATTACGCCAATCTGGCGCGAAGAGTCAAAAGCGGCAATGCTAAGAACAGCAAGGGGCGTTGCATCTAAATCGGACCCGAGGGTACCGACTTCGGCGACAATGTTTCCATCACGATGGCATAGGACAACATATTCGCACTTTACACTCGCCTGGTAAGCGGCCATCAAGCGGCGCACTTTATTAGCATCATCTGAATAAATTGTATAATCGCTCATATTCGAATCACACCAAACTCAATTAAACTTTACGTATCCTTCGGCTTGTACGGACGCAAGACAATTTCATCATCATCCGCCGAGGCCCGTTTTTCGACTACGCGGCCGAACGTAGGCATTCTAGGAACGGCAGTCGCCACACGCGGGCGTGCAAACGGCGAAGACATGGCTCCCTTCTGGAATAAGCCTGAACCAGCACCGCCGGAGTTCCCCATATTGGCCTGTGGTTTTGCGGCAAACGAAGGCATTCGGAACGGCGACGTAGGCTGTTGCGGAGTTGCTGCAGCGATATTCTGGGCATTGCCTTGATCCGCACCTTCGGAAACAGTTCCACCGTCCTTTGTAACAGAAACTTCCTGAATGCCGGTATTGTTCGCATTCGCAGCGGCCTTGCGCAAAAAACCCTGCTTCACGTTGAACTTTTCGATAACCAACATGGCAATTGTCTTCAACGTCGTCACGACACCCTTACCGTTATGGGCGGTCGCCGGGAAAAACTGAATCTTCTTTTCCGGATTAAGCTGTTCGTTCATCTCGTCCAGGGTAAAGACGTTTTCCATGTCGCGCTTATTGTACTGTAGCACGAACGGGATATCGTCCAAGTTCATGCCGTAATCCTGCAAATTCTGACGAAGATTCTGGAGGCTCTCCAAATTTTCAGCCTGACGGGAACGCTGAGAATCAGCAACAAAAACAATACCATCGACACCGCGAAGCACGAGCTTACGTGTGCTGTTGTAATAAACCTGACCAGGTACAGTATAAAGCTGGAAACGAGTCTTGAATCCCTTGATGTCGCCCAAGTTCAAAGGCAGAAAGTCAAAGAACAAGGTCCTATCACCTTCTGTAGCAAGCGAGACCATGTCTGTTCGCTTATCTTGGGGCATTTTTTGATGGATTACCTGGAGGTTTGTAGTTTTACCACTAAGACCAGGACCATAATAAACGACCTTACAGCTTATTTCTCTTGTAGCAAAATTAATAGACGACATTATAATTCCTTGAAACCCAATACTTAATCTAGTAAAAAACTTCGCCAAACTTAAAAAAAAATTGTTTATTTCGGCTTTTTTTGACCAATTTTAGCATTTCAAGCAAATTGCACAATACAAAACAACCCGATACACCCTTGGCATATCGGTTCATTTTGTTTTAAAAATCTTTAAAGATTTAATTAAGCGAGGCCGTTGATGACCTTAGCAACCTTGGCCTTGTAGTTGGCAGCACGGTTGGCGCAGAAACCAGCGCGGTGAGAAACGGCAGCCTTGTCGAGCATGCTGAAGAGTTTCGGCATTTCTTCGAGGGCAGCAGCTTTCGTAGAAGCGGTACGGATAACCTTGAGGCTAGCACGGATAGCGCTACGAGTGGAACGGTTCATTGCGTTGGCCTTTTCGGCCTGGAGCAAACGCTTTTTGCAAGACTTGTGTTGAGGCACCTTAAAATCTCCGGGTGAAAACCTACTTTAAAAAATGTTAGCACAAAGATAGTAAAAGTTTGAAAGTTGTCAAGGGGGGTTTTAGACGAGAGACGAGAGACGAGAGACAAAAGACGAGAGATTAAAGCATTTCGTCATCCTGAAGGGAGCGCATGCGACCGATAGGATCCAGTGAAGGTTTGGGGTATGAGGTATGGGCTCGGCACTGCGTGCCTTTGGGGTATGAGGTTATTGTAATTAGAAATGCCCAAAGCGAAGCGTGCTCATCGCCCAAAGTGCGAAGCACGACCTCATACCCCTAATACCTATTACCTAACACCATTCTCTAAGTGAGATTATCGCTTCGCTCTAATCTCAACTGCTAGGCTCGGAAAGTCTCGAAAAGCGAATGAAGCAGTCAAAAAATATTTGACTATTTCTGAGCTCAAGAGACAACGCTTTAGCGTTAAATAGGCTTGCAAGCAATCCTGCTTCACTCGCCTTACGCAGTTGTCTAAGCTCTAAATTCCAAGCTCTAAGTTCTATATTTACCACCATGATTCCGTTCATCAACGTACGTGCGCAGCGCGAAGCTTATAAGTCAGAATTTTTGCAGGCCGAACAGCAAGTCCTTGACAGTGGATGTTTTATCGGGGGACCGGTGATCCAATCGCTGGAAAGAGAACTGGCCGATTTTTGCAATTCTGGGAAAAACAGCGCGGAACCCGAAACCAGGGCCATCACATGCGCCAGCGGCACCGACGCCCTCACCATTGCCCTCATGGCCCTCGGACTCAAACCGGGCGACGAAGTCATCGTACCGGATTTCACGTTCATCGCCCCCGCGGAATGCGTCGCACTGCTGGGAGGCGTGCCGCGTTTCGCGGACATCGACCCCGAAACGCTCCTGATCGACCCGGAAAGCGTGAGAGCGCTGATCGGTCCCAAGACGCGCGGAATTATCGGCGTGGACCTGTTCGGACAAGTTGCGGATTTCAACGAGCTATGGGAAATCGCCGTCGCGAACGACCTCTGGATTCTGGAAGATGCAGCACAGGCGTTCGGGGCGACATTCGCTCCGTGGGAAGGCATATCCCCAAAATCCCCAAACAAGCCCTGGCGCGCCGGCACCATCGGCAGCATCTCGATTACGAGTTTCTACCCCTCGAAGCCGCTGGGTTGCTACGGCGACGGCGGCGCGCTGTTCACCAGCGACCCGAAGTTGGAAGCAAAAATCCGGCAAATCGCGAACCACGGGAGTAGGGAACGCTACCTACACGAGACCGTGGGCATGAACAGCAGGCTTGACGCCCTGCAGGCGGCAGTGCTCCGGGTAAAGCTCCGCCACCTCGAAGACGAACTGAAGGTGCGCCGCGAAAACGCCCGCAAGTACGACGAATTTTTCGCGGAATACAATGCGGGTCTTCGCGCTTCCGCGGGTGCGGGCTCGGGCGCAAGCGCCGGTGCAAAAATCGTGCCGCAATACATCGAGCACGGATGCACCAGCACCTACGCGCAGTACACCGTGCTGGCCGATGACCGCGAAACATTTATCAAGAAGCTGGACAAAGCGGGAATTCCGCACTGCATCCACTACCCGCAGCCGCTGCACGAACAGCCATGCTTTAAGGAACTCGCGCAAGACAGCGAGAACAGGAACGCCATCATGGCGAGCAAGAAGGTCGTTAGCCTCCCCATGTGCGCCTTTACGGACGTGGAAGAGATAATTGCAAGACTTAAGAAAGTAATGTAGGTATGAGGTATGGGCACGGGCCTACGGCCCTTTCAGGTATGAGGTATGAGCTCGGTCGCCGACGGCTCCCTTTGAGATTATTGTAATTAGAAACGCTCAAAGCCTTGCAAAGCGAAGCGACCCCAAAGGGGCTTTGCCCCGACCCCATAGCTCACAGCCCTACAAAACAAATTTCTCGATAACTTCGGCGATTCCCGAGTGGTTGTTGTCGTGCACCGTTACGTAATCTGCAACGGCCTTCGCCGCCGGTGACGCATTCGCCATCGCCACACCGACACCCGCCGCTTCAATCATCGGGCAATCGTTTTCTTCGTCGCCCACGGCAATCGTATTTTCAATCGGCTCATGGTAAAAGTCCGCCATGTAGCGCACCGCAGCACCTTTATTCGAAAGCATGTGCGAGAACTCCAGCATTTCGGGCTTGCTGAACACATCAAAGAGTTTATCCGCAGTCACAGTCCGCATGTCAGCTCGGAAATCGACAAGACTTGAATGTTCAAACGGCGTAATGACGTTGACCTTGATTGGCGGTTTCACCACGACATTTATCGGGCCGTTCACATCGCGCTGTTCGCCGTAGTACGTACGAATATCGTCAACAACAACATAATCCATCTGCATCAAGCGGCAATACGTCTTGAGCTGTTCCGTCTCGTATTCCGAAACGACTAAATCGCCAGCGTAAGTATGCGCATGCATTCCGCGCTTGTGCGCCTCGTCCATAATGAACTTCACCTGATCCACAGCAATACGGCGCGTCAAAATCGGCTGTTTCGTACCGCAGTCGTAAATAAGCCCGCCATTAAAACTCACCAAAAAATATCCCTGTTTCAAGAAGCCATACTTTTCCGCAATCCGCTTCACGCTTGTAAGCGGACGCCCCGTCGTCATCACGAACTTATGACCAGCGTCAATCATCGCGTGAATAGCGGCCATATCCGCGTCGCTGATATTCTTCGCATCGTCGAGAAGCGTACCATCCAAATCAGTAAAAAGAAGTTTCATAATGCAAATTTAGTTACTAGTTAATAGTTACTAGTTACTAGAGGCATTTTTATAAGCGTATTCTAGTAACTAGTAACTCAGAACTTAGAACTCAATTATAAGCGTATTCTAGTAACTAGTAACTCAGAACTTAGAACTCGAAATTGTGCCATAGGCACCCTAGTAACTCAAAACTTAGAACTCAATTACAAGCACATTCTAGTAACTAGTAACTCAGAACTTAGAACTCAACTTACTATATTCGTTTTCATGAAAATAGATGATTTATTGAACGAAGCAAAAACCATAGCCATTTTCGGACACGTCCGCCCCGACGGCGATTGCGTAGGCTCCACCCTTGGACTTTACAACTACATTTGCGACAACTACCCGACAATCAAGGTTCAACTGTTTTTGGAGCGCTTTCCCGAAAGCTACAAGATTCTCCCAAATTCAAACAAAGTTTGCGAAATTTACGATGACAATTCCGCACCTGTCGATTTAGCATTCCTCATAGATACGCCTTCGTTTGAACGCATCGGAGCCAACGGCGAAAAATGCCTCAAGACCGCAGGCAAGACCTGCAACATCGACCACCACATCAGCAATCCGCTGAACCTCTGCACAAAAAATTTTGTCGAAGTCAAGGCGAGTTCCGCAAGCGAAGTCCTGTTCTTTTTGCTTAACCCGAATAAAATAAGCAAAGACACCGCAGAATGTCTGTATCTCGGAATCGTCCATGATACGGGCGCATTCAAATTTAGCTGTACCGGGCAAAAGACGATGGTCGCCATTGGCGAATTGCTCGACAAGGGAATCGACTTTACACGCATCATCAACGAGACTTACTATACAAGGACATACATCCAGACGCTCGTCACCGGATTCGTGATGCTGAACAGCAAGCTTGCGCTTAACGGCAAGGTCGTCTATAGTTACCTCACCCCCGATGACATGACCCGCTACTCCGTAACACCGGTCGAATTGAGTAACGTCATCGACACTTTACGCGAAGTGAGCGGCACCGAAGTCGCCATATTCCTTTACCCCGTCAATGGGGAATACAAAATCAGCTTGCGTAGCAATTATGTTGTCGATGTCAACACCATTGCCAAGAATTTTGGCGGGGGCGGACACATTCGCGCCGCAGGCGGAAACTCCAAGGAATCCCCCGAAGAGACAATCAAGAAGCTTCTGTTGCTCATACAACAACAATTATCGTAACAACGACATTAAATAAAAGTCCATCTCCGTTTTTTGTATATATTTTAAAAGAAGGAGGATATTTCATAATGATTCGTAAGATAATTCACGGCCTAGCAGTGGTCCCCTTTGGGGCGGCAGCCTTTTTTGCAAGTTGTTCCGACAACGCCAACGATCCAATTCCCGCGTTAAGCGAATATTCTAGCAATTCCGAAACGGTTCTGTCCAGTTCCGAGATGGACGATTCCAATTCCGAATCACTTTCCTCCAATTCCCAATCTAAAGGTTCCAGCTCGTCAGAGGTTTCCTCGAGTTCAGCAAAGACGCCCTCGAGTTCGGCAAACGTTCAATCCAGTTCGGCAAAAGCACAATCCAGTTCGGCAAAGGATTCTTCTGCTTCAGCACAAGGTTCTTCGAGCTCTGCGACAACGACAGTCAATTCAAGCACTGCAAAAAATTCATCCAGTTCAACAGCAACTTCGTCAAACACAACGCCATCCAGTTCCGCAGGCGCTAAATCCGCAGGCAGCAACGGCAACTCTTCCATTTTCGAACCGGTCGTGCGTTCGTCCAGCAGCTACAGCAAATTACGTAACGAACCCGAAGACGAACGCCACAAGATTTACCGCCTGCTCTACCCTGTCGAAAACGGAGCGCTCGACACGGGCTATTTCGACCAGGGCGACTGCGAAATCCTTAGCGACGGATCCTTTGCATGCCGTCAAAAAAGCTGCGTTGAATATGTCGGAGGGTACATCAGCCTCCATAGCGAAGGAATGTTCCCCGGAGACGGGAGCGAGAGACACGCCCAATATTTCCGCGGGAGCACCGACGAGACCAGACTCATTGACATCAATCTAGGCGACAGCGCCCTCACGTCGTACATTCCCTACGCCGACATCCCGGAATTCGACATAGACGACATCAAGAGCAAACTTTCGACACTCCCGGCAGCCACGTGCACCACATTGATACAGTTTGTCAGCAATTATAAAATGAGCGCCAGCGGGTTGCCCGAAGGTTTTGTCTTGCACCTAGACGCCAATTTTGCACTCAAGCCGTCAGAGCGCGTGACAGAACCCTATTCCATGGTATTCCCGAAAGAAGAACTGGACACCGTCAAGGCGAACATTTCCACCAACGAAAACCGCATTGCACACGGCTACACGTTGTTTAACGAAATTCAATATGCCAAGGAAACCCTCTTCTCCAAGAGTTCCATTGAATACAACACCTATGTCAGCGACCAGGGCTGTGGCATCGTAGCGCACACATACAATCCCATGCCCTCCGGTATGGCCGGTCTATGCCAAGGCTGGATCATTCCCGAAAGAGCACGGAATTTCTCGGTGCGCCTCATCAACACCTCGGACAAGACTCCGGCTTCGTTTACATGGAAATTGACCTACATGGACCAGTTTGGCCGTGGCAATACAATCGACATCACGACGCAGCTACGATAACGCGCTCGTCAAACGACAAACAAGGCAATTGCAAGCAAGATAAAAACGCAACCGCTGAACCAGTTGAGGTTGCGGTTTGCTTTTGGCGAATTTAAAAGATATTTCTTGACGGTCCCCGCCAAAAGTGCAATCGAGCCAAAGACAATCATCGTCGCCACGATAAATTCAGCGCCAAAAATCGCCGTCTGCAAACTCGGGTGAATCGGGCGATCCAAGCGCACCGCAGGCGGAATCAGCGAAAGAATAAAGAGAATCACCTTCGGGTTCGTCATGTTCATGATGACTCCGCGCAGGTAAAGCTTGCGCGCCGAAGGCTGGCCGAGTTCTGCGGGCCTGGATCCTTCGGGGCTTTGCCCCTCAGGATGACGTGATGGAGACTCAGGATGGCATGAAGCCGCCGAGCCCGTTTTGTCGTCTAAATCCACAGTTCCAGCGCGGACTTGGAAACTTTTGTACGCGAGGTACAGCAGGTACGCTGCGCCAAGGCACTGAATCACAAAAAACGCCATCGGGCTAGCGGCAATCAAAGCCGACACCCCCAGCACCAGAAGGCAAATCTGCAAAGCAATCCCGGTACAAAGTCCGAGAATAATGCAAAATCCGAGACGCGCCCCGTACGTCGCACTCTGGGCAAGCACAAATAAATTATCCGGTCCAGGAGCAATCCCGATTACAAGAGCAGCAATGAAGAATTCTAGCATATTTAGGTTACAGGTTATAGGCTATAGGTTTTAGGCTCTTCAGGCGGCAAAGTCGCAATTGTTAGCTACAGTTTATTGTTACAAAAATTTTAATTTTTCTAGTAACTAGTAACTCAGAACTAGTAACTGCACCGAAGGTGCAAATCACAATTTGCTCAAGAAGGCATCGACGTCGAGGTCCGCCAAATCTTTTTGCAGGGTATCGAGCACATCGTCCGTAATTGTCGAATGTTCATGAGCGCGTTCATCGGCACGAGCGTTCGAAACATCCACCAGTTTCTTGAGCGTATTCGCCACCTCGCCCACGGTACCGTCCTGGCGCATCACGACATCCAAGACCTTCGAAAGTCTTTGGCGCAACCTTGCAAATTCTTCGCGATCCAGCTCCGAAACCTCCCCATGATAGCACATCAAGGGAGTCTGGCACCTAGCACACGGGAACACCATCATATTCGAGAAGTCACCGTCTATCTGGACCTTAAATTTCGTTCCGCAATGCGGACATTCGATATCCATTTCACTCATATAACTAAATGTAGAATTTTTTACAATTCCTAGCCAATACAACTACAATATTTTATTTTTACGCAGTCCATCAAGCTTTGTGAACCCGTTATATAATTTTTCTATGTAAAACTAAACAACACTTTTCGCCTAAAAAGAAAGCTGAACTTTTCAGATTGAAAATTCAACCTCAAAGCGAAGCGACCCCAAAGGGCGAAACCCGAGCTCATTCCCCCAACCTAAAATATGCTCTGCCACTGGCTTTATCAAACAACTCACATCGACCTTTTCGACGGACGTCTGTTCCGCGCAGGCTCTGCCGCCATGCTCTCCATCATCTTGGTGCTCTTCTTCATGCCTAAGTACATCCGCTTTTTGCAGAGATTGGACGCCACTAGCGATTTCGACAAGGACGGAAAGACAAAATCGCCTCCCATCATGGGCGGACTCCTCCTCGTTGTCGTGGTAGAGATTGTTTCGTTGCTCGTGTGCCAGATGAACGGCTACACCATATCGACACTCGTAATTTTGGCGTTGTTCAGTGCCGTAGGTGCCACCGACGACATGGCGAAAGTCCGTGCCAAGCGCCTCGTGAACCAAGGCAAGCTCAAGGCCGCCGAATACATGGACAAGGCCGATGGCATTTCCAGCACACTTAGACTTATCCTCTACTTCTTGTTCAGCTTTGTTGTTGCCGTTTTCTGCTACAAGTTCATTCCCGAACTCAAAGGGGACTTGACCATTCCGTTCTGCCCCATCGACGTGTTCCAGATTCACCTCCCCAACTGGATTTTCGTTGCATTCATGACGTTCGTCATCGCCGCATCCGCCAACGGAACGAACTTCACGGACGGTCTCGACAGCCTCGTTTCCGTGCCGATTCTCACCAGCATGTTCTTCGTGGGGCTTGTGGCCTACGTTAGCGGAAACTTTATCTTTAGCCAGTACCTCAGCGTGCCGTACCTCCCCGGCTGCGACGAACTTTTCCCGATTGCGACTTCCATAGCAGGCGCGTTGCTCGCTTATCTGTGGTTCAACAGCCCTCCAGCCGAAATCTACATGGGCGACGCAGGTTCCGTGGGCTTTGGCGCCACAATCGGCATCATGTTCATCTTGGTACAAGCAGGGCTTTTCCTCCCCATCGTTTGCATCATCATCATTGCCGAAGCATGCTCCGTACTCATGCAAATCACCTGGTTCAAAATCACCAAGAGAGCAACCGGCACAGGCAAACGCATTTTCCTGTGCGCCCCACTCCACCACCACTACCAAAAGAAATGGGACGGACGCTTCCCGAGCAAGCCACTCATGAACTCCAAAATCGTTTGGCGCATGCACTTGGTGAGCATTTTCGCGCTCATCTTTAGCATGGTCGTGTTCTTTGGAATCAGGTAGTAGACAGTTAGATGTTTGCGGCGTCATCCTGAGTGTAACGAAGGATCCAGTAATTTTTGGCGATTAGTAGTTAGCAAACAGTAGGCAGTAGAAAGTCCCGCGATGTCGGGACTTTTTTTACTTTGGCAACAATTTTGAATTTACTTAGTCCTTGACGCAACGGACGCTGAGCGATTCATTTTTGTAATCAAGTTTCACGCTCGGATCGTTTAGTTTAGAAGAAGATGTCGATACAAAGTTCATATAATACGCAAACGTATCGTCGTTATCAGCAGAACTCCAAAAGAACGCCACGCGTTTTTCATTGACAAAAACACCACCAACATCCCTAAATCCACCAGGAAGCATCGAAAAACCGTAGGTGTCCGAACCGTTCAAATTATCCACCCAGCCGCTTGTCGATTTAAGGCCCAAATTCGCAGAAGAAGAATCCCCGACAGCAGTAAACAAGGCATGCCATTCTTCTTTGCTCGGCAAATGCCAACCCATAGGACAGGCTTCCATCGCGGCGGCCCACTCGTAAAGACGACCGTACTTTTCGCAGTATTCAGCAGAATCGTTGTAGCAATAACTGTTCGCCGTCTTGACGTTCAGATTTTCAGCCATCCATACCTGGTTACCGATTTTCACCGTTTTGTATGAACGATTATCGCGAGAATCCGTCAATGAGCCATACACGCAATTGTCCTCGGATTCTGTCTTGCAAGGTTCCAAGATACCCTCATTCGACTCCTGCAAGACGCTGGAAGAAAAACCGCGGTCGTCGGCACAGGCGGTAAACAATGCCACTACCATAAATGCGGTCAGGAATTTCAAATCATTCATCCTCTTCCCCTTTTGAATATCCGTAAAATACAAAATAATTTGTTTATCAGATAACAACAAAACTAATCTTGCAGAAATCACTTTTATCATTTTCTTTTTTGTAGCCCCTAAAGAAAAAAACATCCTATTTTCACAACTTCAACTATTACTATATTACCTCTTATGAATATCATCGAAACTTTGAATGCAGCGGGTCAACAAGAATTGGCCCAACATCTTGAGACTTTGACGGGCGATGCCCGCACAAACCTCGAACGCGATATTTTGAGCCAGGACTGGCAAGAACTCAAGGCTTTGCATGCCGAGAAATCGGCGGCCAGCCTGAACGACAACGTTTCTGCCGACCTCACCCCGATGCCGTGGAAACTCGCTACAGACGATCTCCGTTACGATTTCTGGAAAGAGACCGGCGAGATTCTTTTGGGTAAAGGACAAGTCGCTGCATTCCTCGTTGCAGGCGGTCAAGGTTCCCGCCTCGGTTTCGATGGTCCCAAGGGCATGTTCGATATCGGCCTTCCGAGCCACAAAAGTTTGTTCCAATTACAAGCTGAACGTTTGCGCAACCTCGGTGCACGCGTAGAACACGCAATTCCGTGGTGCATCATGACGAGCCCGCTCAATCACGAAGCCACCGTCAACTTTTTCAAGGAACATGATTACTTTGGTTTAAACCGCGAAGACATCCGATTCTTCCAGCAAGGAACGATTTGCGCCCTCACCGCAGACGGCAAGGCAGTCCGCGACGGCGAAGACCATTTGGCACTCGTGCCCGATGGAAACGGCGGTTGTTTCCGCGCACTCGCCCAAAGCGGTACGCTCGCCTGGCTTGTGGAACGCGGCGTGCAATACGTGTTCCTCTACAGCGTCGATAACGCACTTTGCCGCATTTGCGACCCGGCTTTCATCGGTGCCCTCGCCGAAAAAGGCAACATGCTCAGCGCCTCGAAGGTCGTGCACAAGGCCGGCCCGAACGAAAAAGTTGGCATTTTCGCCTTCCAAAACAAGAAGCCGGGCGTTGTCGAATACAGCGACCTCCCGGAAAACTTCCGCGACATGACAAACGCCGATGGCAGCCTCACGTTCGACGGCGGAAACATTGCAATTCACTTGTTTAAAATCAGCGGACTTCGCAAACTGCAGACAAGCAAACTTCCGTGGCACACCGCTCGCAAGACCGTTTGCGGAGTCGAAAAGTGCTTCAAGTTCGAACAGTTCCTCTTTGACGCCTTCCCGCAGCTGGGTTCCATGCTCCCGTTCGGCGTCATCCGCGAAGAAGAATTCAGTCCCGTCAAGAACGCCGAAGGCAACGATTCCCCGAAAACCGCACGCACGATGATCGGCAAGCTCCACCGCGACTGGCTCCGCAAGGCCCACGTAAAAATCGACGAGAAAAAGCTCTACGAAATTTCGCCGACCATCAGCTACGCCGGCGAAGGCCTCAAGCAGAGCGTTTTTGACCGCGAACTCGGAAGAAACATTCTGGAGTTTGAGGAAGAATAACCAGGCGTCAGCCTGTCATTCCCGCGAAAGCGGGAATCTCCATTTCTGCAAAGGAGATGCCCGACTAAATCGGGCATGACATTAGTGAGAAAAACTTTATATAAAACTTTTCTATACGCCTTATTATGGTTGCCGAACATATTCTATTCGGCACTTTTTGCGATTACATTCCCCGTCTACAAAGCTTTGCATAAGAAGCGCGCCTACGGGCGCGTTGAAAAGCACTTGGCAGCCGCAAAGGAATACAAGGCAAGAGAACGCTACGACACCAACAAGATGCCGCACAATGAGAAAAGCCCGCCCCCCAATGCGATTGCAAAGATAAATGCGCGCGACACGTTCCGTGGCATTTTCTGGAACGCCCTAGAATCCTACCGCGGACTCGCCCGTTTCAAAAGCGTTGGAAAACGGATCGTGTACGAAAACGAGCATATCATCCAGGGAGCCGTCGCTGAATGCGCCAAACAACACGCCCCCATTGCCGCCATCAGCATTCACCAGGGCGCCTTCGAACTTTTGCACCGCGCACTCTGTCGCTACAGCGAACACGTCCACCTCATTACGGACTCCGTCGGCGACATCGCCTTCCGCGACGTTCTAAAGGAACTCCGCAGCGATCCGCACCTCACCGAATACCACCCCGACGAAACAGGTCGCCTAATTCGCGAATTATTCCGCACTAAAGGCATTCTCGCCATGGTCGTCGATCAAGGCAAACACACCAAAGGGAACACGGTATCGCTATTCGGCCGCCCCAGCACGCTCTATTTACGCCTCCCGCAAAAAATAAACGAAATGGGCGCAGGCATCGTCACCTTCCGCACATGGAGCGAAAAAAAACGCATCGTCATTCGATTCGAGAGCTACTACCCGCCCCAGTACGACGTAACCCACAAACCACCGCACATTAACCCGAGCACCCTAAGCGCCCCAACAAGCGGAACGCACACAAATTCAGGCGAAAATCGAGCAAACGCAACAATCGACAACAGCCCGCTCGTTACGGGAATCGCGCGCGAAGTTGAGACATGGATAGCCGAGCACCCCGAACAATGGAGCTGGAACTACCACGGGAATTTTATAAGATAAAAGTCTTTATCTTTATTTAAACGTAAATAGCACTTTATGCGGGCGGGGCCCCAGCTCGGAGTTGACGCTTACGCGTCCGTGGCTGCATTCGGTCATGAGAGTCTGCAAGCAGCCTCCCGCGACACTCATTTTGCACACTTTTGCGAAGGCCGCACGGGCCCCTCCCTGCACCCACCCCATCCTTGGCCGACGCTTTTATTCTCTATACGATTCTTTTCTTTTTTCTAATTTAACAGATTTTCTCGCTTTTACCATTTATAAAATTCAACAAATTTAAGGTTGTATTTTTTATATTTCGCTAAAAAGCAGGAATAACAATGCCTTTAAATGCAGAAGAAGAATTTCAGTTAGAGTGGATCAAGAACCACCCCATGCAAGACAAGGACGAACTTGCCGAAATCCAAGCGGAAGCCGAAGCCGAGGCGAGACCCCAGCGTGCCACCCGAGGCAAGAAAATGCGCCGCAACCCCGCCGCGTGGGAACTCCCGAACCCCGAAGACGAAATCGACCTCCACGGGCTCACCTCCGAGGAAGCAGCCGAAGCCGTCGAACGCCGCATTGACGACCTTCTCATCGCAGGCCTCAGCGTTTTGCGCGTCATCCACGGTGGCGGGAACCCCGAATACGGAAACGTCAAACGAATCATCGACAGAAAAGTCCGTTCCGAGTGGAGCAACCGCATCGTATTTTACAAGGTCGAGCCCGACAACGCCGGTTCCAGCATCATGAAAATCGGCAAACCGCGCTCACAAGCCACCAAAAAGAAGAAATAAGTAAAATTTTTCATTTTTTTCGGCAAAGACCCCTTTAAAACACGATCAGATTTAACTATAATTGTGCCCGTCACCGGAATATAGCTCAGCCTGGTAGAGCGCTTGCTTCGGGAGCAAGAGGTCGTGAGTTCGAATCTCGCTATTCCGACTAAAACGAAAAAGACTCCTCAATGGAGTCTTTTTTCGTTTTATGCTGCATAGAGCAAATGAGAACTCACGAAGTGAGTTCGACTAAATCACGCCATGAGCGTAGCGAATAACGCGTGATTTAGAGATTACGCCACAAGGCGTAACCCGAAGGGCAAAACACGAAACGCAAGTGAGGGTTTTGTCTAATCTCGCTATTCCGAGAATAGTCACCTCGCTTTCTTATAAGAAAAGCGTATCAGGTTCGGCAATCTCGCTATTCCGATAAAGGAGATGCCCGATCAAGTCGGGCATGACAATCGCATTCTGCCAGTCATGCCTCTTACGTCATTCTGACGACCGCAGGGAGGAAGAATCCAGTAACGTTCTACACTGGATGTTTCTCCCCGCAAGGGGGACCATGGATTACTAAGGGCTAAAGCCCAAGTAACCAAAGTGCGTTGCTCAACATGACGAAAAAAAAGGCCCCGGCACAAGGCCGGGGTAACATTGTAATAGATTCTGCGACTGGATCCTTCACCCCTTGCGGGGTTCAGGATGACGTAGCAACCACCGCAATGGATCTTTCACCCCTTGCGGGGTTCAGGATGACGTAGCAACTACCGCAATGGATCTTTCACCCCTTGCGGGGCTCAGGATGACGCAACAGCTATCGCTCAGGACGAAGGACAGTCGCTTTCTTTCCGTAGTACGCGCCGCGGGCGTTGTTCGTACCATTCACGCGACGGCCCTTGAGGTCGAACTTGCCGTGGTCGTAGTTCATCTTGATTTCACCCGTGCGGGTGTTGAAGTGCCCGATAACGGTCGTATGTTCCGCATTGTCATCGTCGCCATCGCCATTATCCACAATAATGCTCATGAACTCCGGCAGTTCCGTTTGCGTAACGGAAGGACGCATCACGTAAGCGCCGTTCGCGCGCACGCCCTGCGCCTTTGGCACAACATCAGACTTGACGAGGTAAGCGCGCATCGGGCGAATCCAAGCGCCTACGCCGACCTTGACGAAATCACCCACCTGAATTTTGTTGTCGTCAGAAGAACTTGCGGCAAAGCCATAAGCAACGCCCAGTTCCGGGTCACCACTTTCCCACTTCTTGTATTCCCAGGTGCCGCGGAATTCCCATTCCCATTCAGGATACTTCGTGACGGCTTCGGTAGTTGCCTTGAGCGTCACTTTGCCATCCACCTTGAATTCAGGTTTGTTCATTTTCACCAGATACGGAGTATTCGCACTTATTGTAGTATGTTCATACTCCTTATCTTTACCATCAGCATCCTTTATGACACCTTTTTCAGCCCACAAGACTTTCATCTTGACAGCGTCCTTGCCATTCTTGTCCTTACCAATGCCATTATAGTAGAGCACAGCTTGAAGACCCGAAACGTTTGCCGTATTCACATCAAACGGCAAAACGATTGTCGAATAAGCGCCGACCGGGAATGCGCGGTTATACTCAACGGCAACGTCTTTAATTTCTCCCGTAATTTTGACAGCATCCGTTTTACCATAAGTTCCGTCGATGACGGCGCGCGTGCCGCTATTGTATTCGCGAATCTGCACGGCGGCGTATTCTGTCGTCTTCGGATAGACAAACGGACTTTCTTCAATATCGTTGTCATAAACAACATCGCCGATGGTGATTTTACCCTCTCTAGAACCATCAGTACCTTTACCTATACTATAAGGCTCATATTCACCCTTTGTTGCAGTAACCTTAGTCACGTTATCCGTAATCGTGATGTTACCAACAGTTCCTTCATAACCGCCACCGATACCAGCAGCACTAGAACCACCTGTAGCGTCAACAGTTCCTCCATTAATAATGATGTTTCCAACTGTTCCTTGATAACCACAACCTATACCAGCAGACCAAAAACCGCCCTCAGCAGTAACAGATCCTCCACTAATCACAATGTTTCCACATTGGGAGTAACCACAACCTATGCCAGCTGCATTACCATTGCTACTTGCATTAAGGGAACCCGTTCCCGAAATGGTAAGCGTATAATTCTCCGACACATAAATACCAGGATAAGCGCTATGAAAACCCTTCACAATATTATCGCCTTCCAGAATAATATTGCAGTCACCCAAGCAAGAGATACCCGCCCATGGGTATTGTTCTTCATTAACACCATTGATGGTCACACCATTGAGCGTCACCGTAGCGCCGGCCGCAATCGAGATCTTGTAATTGCCAAGTGTACCCGTCAGCACTTCTCCATCTACAGCCACATATTCGCCATCAAGAGTCCCCAAATTCGTCAATTTCTCTACATACGAATTTACAGTTTGCACCTTGTTCACCAAGGATTGTGTCAAGAAGGCGACATTGCCGTCAAAACTAAAGTCCTTCGTTTCCACGTAATCCCTATGGGCGCCCCACCTCAAGCTATCCAGTTTCGCAGCGACCGCCAAGACGGCAGTCATTCTCTCAATTTCATTAGATACGGCAAGAATATTTTCCATTGTAGCGAATTCGTTCCATAAGTCCTTCACGGTTTGAATAAACTTCGGGGACTTGAACAATGCGTTGTAATAAATGCTCGTATCGAGCCTGACGGGAGCGTCCGTTGTCGTCGCGCCCGCATCAAAGTCCCAAACCGGACCGGCCTTGAACTCATCATGGGTTCTTCCTTCTTTCTCATCTTTATACTGATAAGTAAAATAGGCGCTCTTGGGTTCATTCAATTCCGTATTGTCCATGATTTCGTTGATGAGCCAGAACTTCGCCCAGGATTCGACATCAATGATGTCCGCATAAGATTCATCGGGGGCGCTGCAATTATTAGTGTTCACTTTGCAATTATTATTTGTTTCATAATCCGGATAGAGTAAATTTTCCAAAGTGGCAATCTTATTCTGGAAGCGTTCCAGACGGGCGGTGCCGCCGCTTGTCATGGCGTTATCATTGTCCTCGTCATAGAAATAGTCGTCATTCTTGATCATGTAGGGCATCTTACGAATCGGGGTCGTGAACTTGACGACTTCATCGTAATGCGAGTCCATCTCGATCAAGAGGTCCTTGTCATCTGTGTCGAACATTTCATCTTCGCCATCATAAATGTTTACACGTTTTTTATCGACCTTGATGGCTTCACCCAACCAGTAAAGGCCACGATAGACGCCGTTGAAAACAAGGTTCACAAACTCTCCACGGACCGTATATTTCATTCCAAGCTTTTTGCTCAAGTAGAAAGCCATGTGGTTTTTCAAGAAACTGTTGTCCAGGTAGTTGGCTATCAGCACCCAACGTTTATGCTTGGGCATATCCATAATCTCGGTCTTTTCATTCAACTTAAGCGCATAAGGCTTCTTGGGTTGCTGCCAGGTCGAATTGCCACGACCGCGAATGCTCGTTGTCAATTCATTAAAATTCCATTCAAAATCTTCGGCATCTTTCAGCTTCAAGTTCGTTTTTTTGGTCCAATCTTCCTTTGAGGTGATTTCAACACCCTTGGGAGTATCCACGTACAGCACCGGGAGTCCCGTGTAGGCTACCGCCGCGACATCCGAGGTCACGCTTTTTTCACCGACCGACGCGACACAGAAATAGTAGCGGACTCCTTTTTCGCTAATGGCTCCTGTTTCGAACGAGGATTCATCAGCCCCTTTGAGCGCTACAGCATTTTTTTTAGAGCCATCGGCAGAACTATACCACTGGTAAGAGACATTCTCGTCACCCATTTGAGCGACAAACGAAAGCGTAACCGACGAATCCTTTTCTACAACAGTAATTGCAGTCGGTTGCTCGGTAATCGCAAACGTAGGTTCAACCGTCGCAAATACCGAAGTTGCCATGGAAAAAGCCAAAAGCATGACCAGGCCCCATTGAGCCATCAGCCCCTCTTTCATTTTTTTCATATTCAATCCCTTTCTGAGTTGATTTAATAATCTCATCCGCATGAGGTTGCGGTAAGCCTGTTATTTTATTTCAAAAATACAAAAATATTACAAAATGTCAACAAGCGATATTTATTTTATATCATTTACTTTCGTAAACAAAATATTACAAATAATCGAATTTACAAAAAACAGCACCCAGCATTTTTATCAACATAGCGACGTTCTGGGTTCGGGCAATGGTCTTCGCTACCATCCGGCAGAATCCAGACTTCGTCTGTAAATGGGCAAGTATCATCGACTTGCGAAAAATGGCCGCACGGGATTTTCATAAAAAGCGAGCCTTCATTCCGGACTTTACTGCCACATCGCGCCGTAGCGTCAAGAACCAGGTTGCGGACTTCATCCAGCCCGACATCCAACGCAAATTCACTTTTAAGGGACGCCGAAGCCACGCTTAAAAAAAACACCGTATTCCACTTGATTCGAGCAATCCCTATCGACGACGCCCATTTCACCAGATCCGGCACCATGTCCAAGTTTTTCCGGTGCAACGTCACCTGCAACGAGACCGTCGCAACACCCGCCGCATGTTCAACGCACAGTGACCGCCGTACGGTCATCAGTTTTTCGACATTCGCTTTCCAGCCGCCAAACTGTTCCGAAGCCAAATGACTCACCTTGATGTCGCTACACGAACGCAAAAGCAATTCCATTGCAGATTCGTGCGCCCATTTTCCAGGGAACGTCCCGTTCGTCGTCAAATTCAGCGGGATTCCAATCAAGCGGCAGAACTCAAGCAGTTCATCAAAATGCGAATAAAGTAAAGGTTCCCCCATCGTCGAAGGAATCACCTCGCGCAAAAGTCGATTTCCTGAAGCATCTCGCGCCGCGGCGTACTTTTCAATCGCCGCACGCGCAATTTCGAAAATCATTTCGCCCATTCCAAACACACAGCCCTCACCACAATTCTGCAAAGGCCGCTGATTCAAAAAACACAGCGGACAATGCAAATTGCACTTGTCAGGATTCGTAAGTAAAGTAATACGGCGCATTTTTAGACGAGAGACGAGAGACGAAAGACGAGAGACGAGAGGTAAAAAGGTTTAACAATCTTTCGTCTATCGTCTGTAGGACCGCAGGTCCGTTCTTTCGTCTAAGTTCTATGTTCCCTCAGGTATTTTATCGCGGCAAGCCCTGCGATAGCGCCCTCGCCCACGGCAACTGCAACCTGGAGAGTTCCGCCCGTACAGTCGCCCGCGGCAAAGAGCCCCGGAACCGTAGTCTGGAAATCCTTGTCCAGCACGAGTTTACCCGCATCGAACGCAGCGCCCGCCTTGAGCGCCAAATCAGTCGCGTTCGCGCTTCCCATCGCCACAAACAGGCCATCGAAATTCAATTCGGAACCGTCTTCGAAGCGCACGCCTTCAAAAGCACTCTCGCCCTTGAGACCTGCGATTTTCCTCGTCTCGATGTGGACGTTTTCAGGGAACTTCGCCGTCACGTCCATGCCATTTGTCAAAAGCGTCACGCTCCCGACTACAGACAACAGTTCATTCACTTCGTGCAAGGCATATTCGCCCGAACCAAGCACAGCCACGTTCTTTTTACGATAGAAGAACGCATCGCAGACTGCGCAGTAGCTCACGCCATGGCCTTCCATCTCGGCCATTCCCGGCAGCGGAGTTTTCTTACGTGCAGCGCCCGTCGCCATGATGCAAACCTTTCCACGGAACGAACCACCGAGTCCAGTTGCAACAAACTCATTGCCATCAAACATGAGGTCCGTCACTTCGTCATCCGCGATTTTCGCACCAAGCGTTAACGCTTGATTTTTGCCGACTTCGGCAAGTTCTTCTCCCGTAAGCGGTTCTTTTAAACCAAAATAATTTTCAATCTTATGGGCCTTCGCAAGAGCTCCGGCATCCTTACCGACAAGTTGAACATCAAGTCCAGCACGCAAACCATATAACGCAGCCGATATTCCGGCCGGACCATAACCTAAAATCAATATATCTGACATAAAAACCTCCACTCAAAAGATACGAATTTATTTATTTTAAATATTACATAGGAATGGATTTTTAGAAATGAGTGCAATGTTGCAACGTTACCCGACGCGTGATTTATTTGTTGAAGCTGGATATGGTCCCAATTTTGCGGACCAGCTTATTCAGAATGCCTATAGCAAACTTTTTGAAGGCGATCCGATAGATGAACGCATCTATTTTGATGCCTCAGACGACATGGGCTACATCATCGACATCGGGCACGACGACATCCGAGCCGAAGGCATGAGTTACGGTTTGTTTATCGCGGCCTTGACCGACCACGAAGCCATGTTCGACAAACTCTGGAACTTCTCCAAAAAATACATCCGCAACAACGACGGCCCCCACAAAGGGTTCTTCTCTTGGCAAGTCAGTACCACCGACTTTTCCATGATGGACCCTGGTGCTGCACCGGACAGCGAGGAATACATCGCCGCCGCACTCCTTATCGCCGCCAAGAAATTCAATCGCGACGACCTCCGCCACGAGGCAGTCCAGCTTATCACCGACATCAAGTACAAACCACAAAACGAACTTGTCGGGCCGATAATAGACCCCGAATGGAAGCTCATCAAGTTCTCCCCTGTACTCGGAAACGACTTCACCGACCCAAGCTACCACACGATGGCGTTCTACCGCATGTTTGCCGAAGCCACAGGCGACAACACCTGGCTGGACGTCGCCCAGGCCAGCATCGAATTTTTGCAGAAGGCGGCGCACCCCGTCACAGGACTTTGCGCAGACTACGCCGAATATGACGGAACCCCCAAAGCTATGCCCTGGTTCCCCGAAAGCAACAACTTCAGCGGGGACGCGTGGCGCGTGGCGCTCAACTTGAGCCTTGACTACGCCATTTTCCGCGGAGACGAAAGCGAAAAAGAAATCTGCGAACGCATCCTGAACTTTTTCCAGAATTGCAACCCCTACCTTTCGGACTACGCGGTCGATGGAGGCCCGTACCCGCACCAAGGCAGAAACGCGACCCCAGGACTTATCGCCATGAATGCCGCAGCCACACAAGTGCTCCCGCCAGACGACCCGCGCATCACGCCGTACGTCAAGAGACTGGCAGCCTTGTCTGTGCCCTACCGCTTCTGGCGCTACTACGATGGAATGTTATACATGATTGGGCTTCTCGCGACAGCGGGAAAAATTTCACTATAAGGAGTACGCATGAAACACCTTCCATTCATTCTATTCATCGCGGCAGGTTCACTAGCCTTTACCGCATGCGAAGACGTTCGAGTTGAAAAATACCCGAACGGGAACGTCCGTTTCGAAGCCACCTATGTCAACGACAAGAAGGAAGGGCTAGAAAAGGAATACTACGACGACGGCACGCTCAAGCGCGAATCGAATTTCGTGAACGACCGCCGCGAAGGCATGACCAAGGAGTTCTACAAGGACGGCACACCGCAGTCAGAACTCCCCTACGTGAACGGTTACATCGAAGGAACCGTCATCCGCTACCACAAGAACGGAAAAGTCGCTTCAAAAGCGGAGTACAAACAAAATAAGCAAATTGCGTTTGGCCAGACGTTCAACGAGGACGGAAGTCCCGCCACAAGCGGCAGCTACAAGGACCCGCGCGACGGAAACTCCTACGAATGGATTGTCATCGGCGACCAGCTCTGGACTGCCGAGAACATGAACTTCGCCACAGCCTCCGGTGCAATTTGTGCGCAATGCAACCACTGGGGCCGCCTCTACGACTTCGAGAACGCCCAAAAAGCTTGCCTCGAAGGATTCCATATGCCGAGCAAGGCCGAATGGCAAAAGCTCCTCGCCGTTGCCGGCAAAAAGCCGGGCGTCGTTCTCAAGGCTGGCTACGGCTGGGATCCTATCAAGAAGGATTCTCCGATTTTCGGAAACGGCAAGGATGAACTCGGATTCGGTGCAAAGGCTGGCGGCGCTCACTTCGCCAAGAGCGATGTTCCTATAAAAGAACGCAAATTTGAAGAAGCCGGTAAGAAGGCATACTTCTGGACAAGCGAAGGCGAAGTCCTCATATTCTTCAACGACAAGGATATCGCCAAGTTCGAAAAGTTCGATCCCACATTCGGCGCAAGCTTACGTTGTATTAAGGATTAACGATTCATCATCTGAGCTACCGTTTGATAGCGATAGATCAAGAACTAAACTTGACTGGATTCTTCGAGGCTCCGCCTCTCAGAATGACGAACTAAAAACGAAAAACGCTCCGGTTAGCCGGAGCGTTTTTTGTAAACCACCTCCCTAATCACTCAAATAGGGAGGTGGCTGGGATTGGATGGGATTTCTTGTATAACGTTTATTCCAGCGTGGCGTGGGCCGCAATCTTGTAAATCGCAGTCACGTCCTTTGCCTTGAGCGGCACGAATCCCCAGCCGTCTCCCGGGTTCAGCTTTTCCACCATTTTCGGGATGTCTTCTTCCTTCGCGCCCAGTTCGGCGAAGTTGATGGGCATGCCGATGGAATGCAAGAAGCGGCGGAAAGCCTTGATGCCTTCGAGGGCCGTGGCCTTCGGGTTTTCAAAATTCATTTCGCAGCCGAACACGCGCGTCGCCATCTGGGCAAAGCGCATCACGTTGTGATCCACGACGTATTCCATCCAGGCAGGCATAATGACTGCAAGGCCCGCGCCATGGGCGCAGTCGTAAAGCGCAGAGAGTTCATGCTCGATGGCGTGGCTGTTCCAGTCCTGACTGCGCCCGCAGCCCACAACGCCGTTGTGGGCTACCGTACCCGCCCACATGATGTTCGCACGAACCTGGTAGTTGGCGGGGTCGGCAATGGCGCGGGGGCCCTCCTTCACCATCGTCAAAAGCACAGCTTCGCACAGGCGGTCGGTAATTTCCACTTCGAGCGTGTTCGTGAAGTAGCGTTCAAAAACGTGGGCCATGATGTCGGTAATGCCGCAGGCCGTCTGGTAAGCAGGCAACGTGCAAAGAAGCGCCGGATTCTGCACCGCGAACTTCGGGCGGATATGCTCGCTGCTGGCACCCCGCTTAAGCATGCCGTCTTCCTTGGTCACCACGGAGTCCCCGCTGCCCTCGGAACCGGCAGCCGCAATCGTCTGCACCACGCCAATCGGGAGCGCGCGCGCCGCTGTTGCCTTGCCATCGTAAAAGTCCCAGAAATCGCCGTCGTAAACCGCACCCATAGCAATAGCCTTGGAGCTATCAATGGTAGAGCCGCCGCCCACCGCCAAAATAAAATCGACGCCATTTGCACGGACAATTTCAATGCCTTTATAGACAAGAGAATCATGCGGATTCGGCTTCACGCCGCCAAGTTCCACATGCGGGATTCCAGCCGCATCCAGGCTCGCCTTCACGCGGTCAATGAGCCCCGAACGCACGGCGGAACCGCCACCGTAATGAATCAGCACCTTGGTGCCGCCATACTTTTTCACGAGTTCACCGCATTCGCTTTCGCGGTTCATGCCAAATACAAATTCTGTGGGGCTGTAGAAATTAAAGTTATCCATATTCCATCCTTATATTTTCCAACTAAAATACAAGAAAATCCCGCCATAAGCAGGATTTTACCACTTTTTCTGTTCACTGGAGGAAACACCTAAGCAAAGCGCCTCGCAAAAGGCAAATCAGAGAATCAACCTACTAGAACTTAAGCGAAACACCTACGCGCGGAACAATCTGAAACCCAGAAAAGACATGATTGAGTTTATAATCAATTGTTTCAAAATTATCGTTGCTATAATTAAATTCTTTCGTTCTATTTCCAAAACCGAACAAATTCACAACCACATCTACACCCGCATTAATTCCAAACCGTTCCGTAATTCGATACCCCAAAACAATATCGGCACCACCAACAAAATTAAACAGCCACGTTGAAATATCTTCGGTGATATCCTCCATCTGATAAGTTTTCCCCAAGTATTTCATGTCACCACCCAAAATAGCATGTACCGCTAATATGAAATCATTTACAAACGGAGCATAGCCCAATCCAACTTTTGCATTCAAATCAAAACGAGAATCAATCTGATTCATATGGTCATACGGATCAAAATAAGAATATTTTTTGGATTCATTCACAGGGAAATTAATAAAACCAATTCCCGCGCCGACCTCAAAAGACAAACCACCTTGATAAACCAAATCACGAGTCCACTTCAATTGAAGTCCCATGATCATATCCATTTTTAAATCACGATCACGAGTAAAACTGCCATCATCGTATTTTAAATTGCTAGACTGTTCCCACGTTCCACCCCAATCCATCGGAAGCGCAATACTAAATGTATGGAAAACAATATTTTTCTTCTGTATTCCTTCACTCTGAGCAAAAGACGTTAAAGCCAAGAGCATCACGGCAACAAGCGCAATTTTTACCAATTTGAACATTCCATTCTCCATCAAAAATTTATACAAAAAAATATAGTTTAATAAAAGAACGCTTTGGCTAAGCCAAAGCGTTCTTCATCCCAAAGGAGATTCCGGCTCGAAGGCCGGAATGACAGCTAACGGCTAATGATAAAGATACCTAACCACTAGCCACTAATCACTAACCACTGATCAGATCGGGAATGACAAAAAGGCTCAGAGCGAAGCGAGCTCACAGGGGCTTCGCCCCGAGCTCATACCTCACAACCTACTAAGTCGTGTACTCTGCGTTGATTTTCACGTAGCCGTAGCTCAAGTCGCAAGTGAATGCGCTTGCAGAAGCCTGGCCGATGTTCAACACGAGCGTTACTTTGTATTCACGCTGACGAACCACGGCATGCAGTGCAGCCATTTGCTTTTCGTCCAGCTGTATCGGACGGCCACCTTCGAGCACCTTGACTTCACCGAAGTAGAGGTCCGTGTGTTCAGCAACCATGTTGCAGCCGCTGGAACCAGCACTGCTGAGGATGCGGCCCCAGTTCGGATCTTCACCGAACATAGCGCACTTGGCGAGGTTAGACGTACCGATGAAGCGAGCCATGCGGAGAGCTTCTTCGTGGCTTTCAGCCTTTTCAATGCGGAGTTCGATGAGCTTCGTTGCACCTTCACCATCGCGCACAATGTCCTTGGCGAGGCTCTGCATCACGAGCATGAGAGCCGCACGGAATTCGCCCTGTTCACTGAGGGAAAGGTCTTCGTACTTGATACCGCTCATGCCGTTAGCAAGCATGATGCAAGTGTCGTTGGTGCTGGTGTCACCATCAACGGTAATAGCGTTGAAGGAATCAGCGATGTCCGCACGGAATTCAGCAAAGAAGTCAATCGGCAAAGCAAGGTCCGTCGTGATGAACGCAAGCATCGTCGCCATGTTCGGGTGGATCATGCCACTGCCCTTGCAGGCGCCACCGATTGTCACCGTTCCCTTTTCCGTCTTGATTTCCACGGCGTGGGATTTAAGAGCGAGGTCCGTCGTGAGAATGGCACGGCCAAATTCTTCGGAAGCTTCAGAGTGGAGCTTTTCCACGAGCTTCGGGATGCCGGCTTCAATCTTGTCCATCGGCATGAGGTGGCCAATCACACCCGTGCTGCAAACGAGCACGCTCTTCGGCGTGAGCTTCAAGGCTTCTTCGGTAAGTACCGCCATGCGTTCAGCATCGGCATAGCCCTTCTCGCCCGTGCAGGCGTTCGCGTTACCGCTGTTCACAATCACGGCAGAAGCAAAGTGAGCGTGTTCGAGGGCGGCCTTGTCATAGAGGACCGGGGCGGCCTTCACCTTATTGGTGGTAAAAACGGCGAAGCAGCGGGCAGCCTTTTCGCTCTTGAGAAGAGCCATATCGGCATTGCCGCTGGCCTTGATTCCGGCGCAAATTCCAGATGCGGTAAAGCCCTTGGGGGAGCAAACGCCGCCTTTTTCCAATACAGTGTACATAGTATCTCCTAAAAAAGAAGCTTTCTTTGCGATTCGGGGTTCGCAACGCCCGTTAAAATTTTTACCTTATAGAGCATGGAAAAGATCATGTTTACACAAGAGGCTTACGACAAGCTCGTTAAGGACCTTGAAAATTTAAAAAATGTTGAACGTCCCCGCGTACTTCAAGAATTAGTTGATGCCCGTGCACAAGGCGATTTAAGCGAAAACGCAGAATATCACGCCGCCAAGGAGCGCCTGGCCGCTATCGACAACATCGAAATGCCGAAACTCCAGGACCAGCTCGCCCGTGCCCAGGTGATTGCTTTTGATACGAATTCCAACACCATCAAGTTCGGTGCTACCGTCACGGCCAAGAACTTGAAGACCAAGCGCAATATCGTCTATCAGCTCGTCTCCCCCGAAGAAGCCGACGCCCTCAACGGCAAAATCAGCTTCAAGAGCCCGATTGGTGCAGCCCTCATGGGCAAAACGCGCGGCGACATCGTCGAAGTCGTGACCCCGAAGGGCAAGAACCAGTTCGAAATCATCGACTTCAAGTAATCCAGCTTAACAATCCATGTTCGTAACGCTCATCGGCAAAGACCAGTTCAGCAAGGACAAGCGAATCGAGAAATTCCTCGCTGAGACTCTTGGCGACCGGATTTCAGATCCGATGGCCAAGCAGGTGCTGTACGCCACCGACACAAACATCGCCTCCATCTCCGATGTCATCATCGAAGCCTGCGATTCCGTGTCGATGTTCTCGCCGGAACAGGTCATCGTCGTACGCAAGGCCGAAGCCATGAAAGCCGACGATTGCAAAGCAATCGCCAAATGGATTCCCCACGCGGCAAGCGGCAAAGTGCTCTTTGACTTCGAGACGCTCCTCGCCAGTAGCGAACTTTACAAGGCGCTCTCGAAAGTCTGCAAAGTCGAAAAGTACGACGTGCCGAAGCAATACGAAATGGCCGACTGGATTTCTGCCGTTGTCCCGACGCACTTCAACAAGGCAATAGAACCTGCGGCATCGCAGTACCTCGCCGAAGCACTCGGCAACGACACCAAGCTCGTGTGCGAAGAAGTCGATAAAATTCTCCTTTACGCACCGGACTGCAAAAAGATTACCCTCGACCTCGTGAAAACGATGGTCGTCTCCCAGCGCGATATCCCGACTTACGAAATCGAAGGGTTCTTCGGGATGCAGGACGCTAAAGCCTACGTCCAGAAGCTGAACGAACTTTTGAACAGCGGCGTGGATGCCATCCGCATTTCCAACACGCTCTACAGCTACGCGCTCTCGCTCTTGAACTACGGCTCGCTTACCGCCAAGGGCGTCTCGCCCGAAGAAGCCGCCAAGAAAATTGGCAAGAACTACTACATGTTCGTGAAAAAAGGCCAAGCCGCCGAATGCTGCCGCCGCTGGCGTAAGCCGCTCCTTATTCGCGTGCTGCGCCGCCTCGCCGACCTCAACTACGAAATGAAAAGCGGCAAGTGCCCCACCCGCATGAGCCAGGAGCTCGCCCTCGCCGCGCTTGTGGTGCGCTAGCCAAGCATTTTTTCAGATTACATCACTGGAATACTTCACGGCTTTTCGCCGTTCAGTATGACATAAAACGAAAAAGCCCACGCAACCGACCGCGCGAAGTAGAATCGCATATAATTGAATTTTCAACAAAAAAAGCCCCGGCAAACCCGAGGCATTTCGTTTCACACTTTTCAAAGAACCTAATTACTGATTCCAGCTATCGTCGTGAGAATTTTCCGGAGCCGGAGCATCCGGAGTCTGGCCCAATGCCGGAGTATCTTCAACAGGCTTCAGTTCCGGAGCAGCGTTGCCAGAAATTTCTTCAGACTTTTCAGATATAGGAATGTTGCCAATGTAATTGCGGATAATTCTCGGCGTCACGAAAATCACGAGGTCCTTCTTCGTGATGGACTTACGAGTATATTTGAAGAGGTTTCCGAGAAGCGGGATATCCTTGAGGAACGGGATGCCGCTTTCGCTTTCCGTATTTTCGTTACGGGTAAGGCCACCGATCACGACCGTTTCACCATCAGCCACAACCACCTTGGTCTTTGCTTCCTGAGTCGAAATCACGATTTCGCCCTTTTCGTCATAGCCGTAAGAGTTGTTCTGCGGATAAAGGTCGAGCAAAATGCGGTTGTCGCCAGTGACATGCGGAGTCACCGTGAGCTTGATACCCGTTTCCACCATCTTGGTGGAAGATTCGCCGCTATCGTCAATCACGCGGATAGAGACCTGGTCACCCATGAACACGCGGGCTTCGGTATTGTCGAGCGTAGAAACCTGCGGAGATGCAAGCACTTCGGTCGAAGCGTCACCCATCAAGTTCGAAATAGCAATCTGCAAGTTGTTGTCGAGGAGGCTTGCAGTAATGGCCGTGCTGGCATTACCCACAGCCGGAGAAGTCCCTTTTCCGTTCGGGAAAGACCGGATTGCGCCACTGATTCGGCTAGAACCAGCCGCAGCCCCGGTTGCAGTAGTAACCGTACCCGGAGTAAGCGATGCGGAGCCCACAGCAGCCGTCCAGTCCACACCAAGTTCGCGGGCCAGTTCGCTGTTCACGACCACGAGCTTTGCGGTAATCATAATCTGCAGCGTTTCAACATCGAGTTCGGTGAGGGCATTTGCCATCTGTTCGATTTTGTTTTCTGTATCATAGACGATGATGGAGTTCGTGCGTTCCACAACAGAAATTTTACCGCGGTTGGACTTCATGTTATCAAGGACCTTGACAAGTTCATCGGCCTTGGCATGATGAATCTGGAAGTTCTTACGAACAAGCGGAGCATTCTGTTCGGCCTGTTTTTCTTCATCGGCAAGTTTCTTCTGTTTGGCCTGATAAGTGCTCTGGCGCTGGATAGAAATGTACTTGTCCTGAATCACCCACGTGAGGTCATTCATGTTACAAATAATATCCAAGGTTTCTTGCCAAGTCTTCTTGGTCACGCGCAAGCTGATTTTACCCTTGACATCAGGAGCCACCAAGATATCCACGCCAGCAATGACGGACACAGAACGGAATATGGCTTCATAGTCCATGTTCACGAAGTTAAAGTCATACAACTTCTTATTCGGGGCAACAGAACCTTCGGCAGGAGCTGCCCACGAAGTGGCAAAACTAGCCACCATAATAAGAATCGTCAGAATTTTAGTCAGCTTTTTCACTTTTGACCCCCAAATTTATCGGGAAGACCCATAGAGTAGCGACGGCTCACCCCGAATTCTTGAATCAAGAAGAGCACATCAGTTTGTGTGATTTTAAGAACTTTTCCGTTCATGATCTTATCGCCTTCCTTAAGCGTGTAAGATACACTCGGATTCTTGGTTTCGACGAGGATGGCCACCGGCTCCTCGGCTTCCCAAATGATACCCACCAATTCAACCTGGTCGATGTTGATACCTTCTTCGACCAATCCCTTGATTTCAACAAACGGATCACGACGACCAAAGGAACTGTAAGTCACGCGGTCTTCATAAAGTTCGTCAAGAGCGCTTCCGGCGGGTTTCATGCCCTGCGTGAGCTTTTCGCCGCGTTCCTGATCCACCTTCTTGAGGCGTTCCATCTGGACTGCAGAAAGTTCATCGGAGAAGCTTACGGCACGGCGGTTCACATAACCGATCTTGTTTCCGACCTGCACCTTGCGGTAAAGTCCATTCAAGTCCATGTTCACGAGGCGATCGCCAAAGACAACACGCTGCATGACCTGGGCCTTTTCACTCGGGGCGGCATAGAATTCCGTTTCATCGGCAACGACAATCAATTCACGCACGACTGGGCGCAAATGGAACGTCTGAGTGCTGGACACCAGCTTTTTGCTATCCTTTTCGTAGGACTTCACAAATTCCGAGAATTCAGGAGCGCGTTCCGGAGTCTTCATCCAGTCGCGGACAAAAATTCCATCCGGGCGAGCACCCCAAAACACGAATCCGTCACGACGGACCGCATTTTCGGACGTCTGCAAAATCAAAGCGCCTTCTTGCACCAAAATCACAGGCTTCGCCCCTACTGACAATTGGATGTTGAGGCCGTTCGCATCCCAATAGACCGATTTCACAAGAGAACCGGCACTAACTTTGAATACCGGAGACTTTCCGGGGCCGTTAATAGAGACCGTGATAATGAAGGCGCCACTCACATTCGAGACTTTGTCTATACTCAACGGTTTGTCGGCCACAAGGCGGAACTGCTCCATGCCCGAACCGATAAGGACCGTCATTTCCTTTATGCCAGAGAGCAAAGCCGAAGCAGATGTCGGCGCACTAGCGACTTGTCCCTGCAAAGCCTTTTCAGCGGCTTTTCTTTCAAGCAGAGCCTGCTTTTCGGCGGCTTTGCGTTCGGCGGCCAAGCGCTTTTCTTCTTCGCGGGCAGCTTTCTCGGCAGCCTTGCGTTCCTGTTCAGCAATCTTGCGGTCAATCGCGGCTTGCTTTTCAGCAGCTTTCTTATCAAGCAGAGCCTGCTTTTCGGCGGCCTTTCTGTCAAGGAGCGCCTGCTTTTCAGCAGCCTTGCGTTCGGCAGCCAAGCGCTTTTCCTCTTCGCGAGCAGCCTTTTCGGCGGCAGCCTTCTTGCTTGCGAACAACTTAGAAAGCACCCAGGACTTGCCGTTCTTGGCCCCGAATTTCAAAAGGAAATTCGCCTTTTCAAGCGCAATGGCGTTCTTGTCCGTCGTAATGGACGAGCCCACCAACATTTCAATCTTCAAGAAGTTCATACCGCGATAGGGTTCCTTGAAAACCTTCATGGAACGCACAAACGGCGAAGACTTATCGACATCGTAATCACCGACGCCAAGAGCAAAATCCGATTCGGAAAAACCGACCGTCAATTTCTTTGAAGCCTCATCGTATTTCTGGAAGAATGTCGGCAAATCCTTGTCGGAGGTGAACTGGAATACCATTTGGCAATTCTTCGCACCACCACAATCAAGGCGGACATCCTTAATCAGCGCCGCCTGCAAAGCCACGGCACTAGATAACAGCATAAGAAGGAACTTGCATTTCATTATTTGCCAACCTTCTTGGATGTATAAGTGGTCAAGTTGAAGTTCACCGACATGGTAATCGGAGTCCAACCGTGAGATTCAGCTTTTTGCACTTCGGCAGCGATACCCGAATAGCGAGAAAGCCTCAAGTTCGTAATGGCAGTCGGGTAATTAAAGTTCGCGATTTCTGCGAACAAATAACCGAGCATGTGGTAACCGGAATTGACCGCAATAGAATAGCGGTTTTCGATGTAATGTTCCCTTTCGGAACGGCCTTCCGGGTTGAACTTCTGGATTTGCACACCGGAACTGCGCAGCACGGAATAGAGATCCTGCAAGCGCAGCGGCACTTTTTCTTCTTCCGGGAACATTTCCTTCAACTTTTGGAAATCCTTTTCGGCCTGAGCGAGTTGCATTTCGAGTTCTGCCACGCGATGTCTCTTGGATTCAATCTTTTTGAGTTCGTTAGTTGCAGATTCCAACCGGCTTTCGAGACCTTTCCTCTCCTCGTCAAACGGAACCCATACATAGGTATAGACGGTATAGCCCGCCACGAGAATCACGAGAGTCATGATAAAGGCATACAGAGTCTTTTTGTCTTTCAAATCTATATTAAGGCCACCCATAATCACCCCTCCTCACCAAAGTCTCGCTTGAGATCGACCTTGAGCGTAAAGCTGTAAGCCTCATCCCCATCGACCTTCGTTGTGGAAATGGTCACCAACGAAACCTTTTCGACACTAACCTGTTTTTCGAGTTTGACCATGTATTCCGCCACTTCGGAGAAATCAAACGTCATCCCCTTCATTTCCAGATTGAACTCGCTCACCTGCGACAAGCTCAGCAGCCACATGTTCGGCGGGAGCACCGACGAAATGTTTTCGAACAACACCACCCAGCGTCTCTTGTTAATTTGTATAGACTTAAGGGCATTTATTTTGGTATTGATGATAGACTGGCTCTTTTCGAGTTCACTTATCTTCACCAATAGCGGACGTTCGCGATCCACGGCGTCCCTTACGGACTTGAGTTCGGCTTCCAAACTCGAAATCGTTTCTATAGTGTACGCATAAACAAACAAAACGCAGAACACAGAAACAATAAATATAACTGTAGGCCAAACAATTCGGCGGTCGGTTACCCAAGTCAAGTCCTTCTGCTTCTTGCGGTGTTCGCCAGGCAAAAGGTTGATGGTAATCGCAAGCGCCTTATTGGAGCCTTTACCTTTATTAATCTTCGTCGCCATTAGAACTTCCTCATTGCAAGTCCCAAAGCCGGGGCATAAATGTTAGACAAGGCAATGGATATACCTTCCGTTCCGACAACGCTGGAATCGCATTCCACCGAGCGGAAGGGGTTTACGGTATCCGTTTCGATTCCAGTTTTTTCGGCAATGTATTCCAAAAGTCCGGGAACCGCGGCACCACCACCGCCAATCAAAATTTTTTCGAGCGGACGAGCGTCTTCGGCAGAAGAGAAATAGCGGATGCCAAACGTTATCTGGGACATCAGTTCTTCGAAGGCGACCTTCATGGCGTCTTCCAACACGGAGATGGCCACACCTTCAATAACTTTCAAGTCGTTCTTTTCGAACATCTCATGGCACTTTTCAGGAGTGGCATCGAGACTGGAAGAAAGTTTGTTAATAATAACGTTCAGCGAACCGCCATTCATGGACCTGACCGAGTGGAACTTGCCATCCTGAATAAAGCCGACACTCATCTTGTTGTCGCCAATATTGAATATGGCCGTCGTCTTTTTGCGGTCTTCTTCTGATGCTGTTGCAACAAAAGAATTCAAAAGGCCAAAAATATCGACATCCAATGCCGAAAGCTTGATTCCTTTACGTGTAAAGAACTGTGCCCAGGAATCGAGCATGGAACTCTTGGCGGCCACGACGTTGACCTTGACTTCGTCGCCTTCACGAGAGACAACCTCATAGTCCAGAACGTTGTCCTGGTCATCAAATGGCGGACGGGACTGTGCGGTCTGAACGATAATGGCTTCTTCATTGCCATTCTTCGGAACCTTGATCGACATATGATCGACCAACACACCACCTTCACCCGCACCACAATTCACCGATGCCACAACATCCACATTTTCATCAATCGGATGACGAAGCATAAGCTTGGAAAAAGCTTCGCCGAGCATGTCGAAGCCATCTTTTTCCTTCTTTTCGCCAGCCATATCATCGGATTCACGCCTCTGGATAAGACCATTAATAATAGAACCCGCAGGTACAGGTTCAAGATCAATATCGCGCACAATCCTTTTACCGTTAGCATCATGATAGACCTTAACGTACTTGATGCTGTAGTGGCCAACATCTATGCCAACAGTTTCGCGCTCTCCACGAATTCTAGCAATCAATCCTAAAGCCAAAATAAAACTCCGATAAGTAACAATACTATGTAAATTTTACTTTCATAAACATCGAATGTCAAGCGAAAAAAAGCTCTAAGTAATTGATTTTTAAGATTTTACGGCATTTTATGCCGTTTTTTTCGCCTTTGCTTTGTGATTTACCTCAAAAATGTACTGTAGAACACGTTCCTGCGTCCATGCATAGGCTCCAGTAAACACTGCCGAGAGGGAAAAATACTGTGGAAAATTGGGGTTTCTGTGCCCCAAATTGTTCAAAACCTTCACATCGACGTTCTGTTCGCCAAACGTCGGAAGCTCAAATTTTATTGAAATTTGCTGATCCGGCTTGCAGTCATCGGGCAGACCAAGCAGAATACCCCCTGCAGAAAGGTCGTACAGCATGCCCGAACGGACCTCGCCATTAGGGAACGTCGCTTCCACAGGGAAATCGACGACTTCGCGGACCCACTTACGCAGTTGTTCCTTGTCCAGCTGCTCGCCATGGCCGAAAACAATCTTTTCCGGAGTGACAGAAAGCACCTGGAGCCGAGTCGAATAGACGGCATCGTTCATGCGAGTCCAGCGGACCAGCACATACGATCCCACCAAAGATTTTGCAATGGCTGCAGCACCATCGACCTCAACGCTCCACATTTTTTCGGATCGTTCGAGAATCATGACGCGCTTAAAGACGCGGTTGTTTTCAAGCTCCAAATCGACGCGGTCGCCAACATTGAACTGCCTCGTCGAACAAACCATCGTCAGAGGATTGGAACCGGTGAAGTCCATCTTCCGCCTCAGGCTCTCGATTGCATCCAACGTTTCGTCGCGAACGGAAAGCACATTACGGATACGGTAAAACTCGGTCACAGCAGCTTCAAAAAGCCCGGAAGAGTTCAGCACGGCGTCCTTGTTCTCAAACTTGGACGAGCGTACCAGTTTTTCCAAAGTGCGCACTTCCTTGGGCGTGAGCTCGAAAGCCTTGATTTTTTCGTTAAAGGCGTCTGTACCGAACATTTCTTCGTTTTCGCGACGGTTGTACATGAGCTGAATTTCAATCAGCACAAGCACCACGAACGGAAGAACCGGAAGTGCATAATATTGGAACATGTTCCAGACTTCTTGAAGAACGTCGGTCATCAACGCCTCACCCAATTACAGTTCTGTCCAGACGCTGTTAATGTAGGTAGCGAGGATAGACGACGGAAGTTCCTTGCCTGTAAACGGAGAATTACAGACGTGACCGGCAAAATCGCTTTCGACGACCATATGCGGTCTATCTGGGGAAAGCACAATAACGTTGTCCTTAGCAGGGGCAGCACCCGCCAGGCGAGCAGGGACGGTCGAAAGAAGTTCAACGGCACGTTGTTCGCCAACGCGTTCCACAAGCTTGTTCCAAATCGCAGGGAGGGCGACTTCCAGCGAAAGGGCTCCCGGCACGGAATCTTCGAAGTTCACGACCGTATCCTGACGGAGCACTGGGGTGTGGTTCACGCTGATGGCGTCAACCGTCCCGTCGATAACGCCCTGCCACAAGGCTTCGCGGTCTGCGGCCGAACGAATCGGCGGAAGGATGTGGTATGCGGAATCCAGCGTTTCGAGGCAAGAATCGTCCAACAGCAAGTGGTACAAATTCACATCACAGGTGACATCGATACCTACCCTGCGTGCACGGCAGACGAGGTCCAGCGTTTCGCCACAAGTCACTTGTTTGAAATGCACCGGAACCTGCAAGAACCGAGCCGTTTCAAGAATCGTGTAAGCGGCAATCGTCTCCGCGATACGCGGAATGCCCTTCATGCCAAGCATGTCGGAATAGGCGCCTTCGTGGACGCAACCGCTATGGCGGAGCGTCTTGTCCATCGGCTGGAAAAAGAAGCGTTTGCCCGTCATCTTGCCGTATTCCATTGCAAGGCGGAGGAAGCGGGAATGGGGAATCGCGCTGCTACCGTCGCCAAAGCCAGCGACACCCGCTACAGCCAGTTCCACCATTTCAGCCAAACTGTCAGTACCGAAGCCCTTGCTGTAGGCGCCGAGGAACTTTATTTCAAAGCCCTTTCCACCGAGTTCTTCGGTCTTGAAGCGGTTGACCATCGCGGTAAATTTGTCCGCATCGTCAATCGGGTTTGCAGCGCTTTCGTAAAGGCCACCATAGAAGCCGCCCTTGCGCATAGCTTCAAAGCCGTCCGCAAACGTATAGACATCATCGCGGAGCGGCTCCATAAAGTCCAGTCCGAGACCGAAAAGGGCCGGCAACACCAAAGCGCCATTGCAGTCAAATTCAGTCGTTTCAGAGCCTTCGCAGGCATTCAGGCGAACTTCGCTACGCAATTCAAAAGACTTGCCATTCCAATACTTTGCATTTTTAAGAACAACATTCGAAAGACGACCCTTACAAGGTTTACGCATTTTCATTGTTGCGACCTCCAGCCAAAAGGAAGAGAACAGCCATACGGACGGCAACACCGTTAGTCACCTGATCCAGAATAACAGAATGGTTGCCGTCGGCAATGTCGGAATCCAGTTCGACACCGCGGTTGATTGGCCCCGGATGCATGATGATGACTTTGTCCTTAGCGCAGTCCAAAAGTTCCTGCGTGATGCCGAATGTGTTGCGGTATTCGCGCATGCTCGGGAGGAGCGCGTCATCCATGCGTTCTTTCTGCAAGCGGAGCGCGATGATGGCATCCGCATTGGCGACTGCCTTCTGCACATCCGGTTCCCACGTCACCTGGTCCATCAGTTCCGTATTGCGGGGTACTAGCGTCGAAGGTCCGCAAAGCGTCACATGGGCTCCCATCGTCGTCATGCCCCAGAGGTTACTGCGGGCCACGCGGCTATGGCGGATATCACCGATGATGGTCACGTTCTTGCCTTCGAGAGTCCCGAGCTTTTCTTCGACCGTCAGCATGTCGAGGAGAGCCTGCGTCGGGTGTTCGTGAGCACCGTCGCCCGCGTTCACGATAATCGCATTGCTGTTGTCCGCAAGGAACTTCGGCACGCCGGTCCCCTTGTGACGGACGACCACGATATCGATTTTCATGGCCTCGATGTTACGGAGCGTATCGACAAGCGTTTCGCCCTTCTTGACGCTGGAGTTAGAACTCGTGAAGTTCACCGTGTCGGCGGAAAGACGCTTCTCGGCAAGTTCAAAGCTCGTACGCGTGCGGGTGCTGTTTTCGAAGAACAAGTTCACCACAGTCATACCGCGAAGGCTCGGAACTTTCTTGACCGGGCGTTCGAGAATTTCGCGGAACTGTTTTGCATGGTCCAGAATCAATCGGATATCATGCTTGGACACGCCACGGAGTCCAAACAAGTGTTTAATTTCCAAAGAGCTCACGCTACGCCTCCACTTCTACGAGATAAACGGAATTTTCTTTGTCAATCGGGTCAATCAGCACTCGGACTTCCTGATTTTTGGCGGTCTCGACCGTAAGGCCGACGCAATCCGGTGCAATCGGGAGTTCGCGGTGCCCGCGATCGACGAGCACGCAAAGTCGGATGGCCGCCGGGCGCCCAAGGTCCAAAATCGCACGCATGGCCGCAAGCGAAGAACGGCCCGTATAAAGTACGTCATCGACGAGAATCACGGTCTTGTTTTCTACGGTGGCGGGCATTTCGGTAAAGCGCATCTCGGTGGAGGCGCTGGGCTTGCGGTAATGGAAGTCGTCACGGTAGAACGTGGCATCGAGGCAGCCCATTTCGATAGGCTTCCCGAACTTCTGGGAAAGGCGCTCTGTGAGTTTCTTTGCCAGCGGAATCCCGCGGCTGGCCATGCCAAGTACAATCAAGTTTTCGGCGGACGGATGCATCTTGGCAATCTTTGCAGCCATCTCGTCGAGGGCGAATTCCATCGCCTGCGCCGAAAGCAGTTCCTGAATACGTTTGCAGTTGTCTTTCATATCCAAGAATTTAGTAAACCCGAACGTATTTTGGCGGGGCTGTCCCCTAGAAAAGGCCTAGCAAAAACTAATCCTTGACACAACGGATAGATTGAGCAGAATTTTTCCAGTAATACGTAAATTCAGCCATATTTCCACTAAGCCATATTACCAAGATATACGTTCTACCATCATCCGATAGGCTCGGATTTTTCGTCGAAGTCGTAAAAAATTGAGCCGCTGAACCCAGAGAACTGAATATCGGATCATCACGATTTGACGGCTTGCTCCATTCGCCTGCAGGATACGCGGAAAAACCAAAGGAATCGGTACCATTATATTTTTCACGCCAGCCACTGGTAGATTTCAAGTCAACATTTTCCCATTCCCAGTAATGATTTTCGTCACTCTTTCCACCCATAGATTCAAACATTATCACGAATTCATCCATACTGGGCACATGCCAGCCTTCAGGGCACACCCCGCGGATTGGGCGGTCCAAAGGGCACTCCGTACCTTTGCCACACCCTTCTGCGTCAGAAGAGAAAAGCCCCGCACTATCCACCGCCGCGCTAAATAGGTACAGACGACCATATTGGTTACAGTTTTTGGGGTCATCGTCATAGCAGAAACTGCTTGAATCCAGGGTTTCCGTGGGTTGCAGGTAAGCGTAGTTCAAGTTCTCCGCCATCCACCACTGGTCCCCGATTTTCACGGTCCTGTAAGTCTGTCCGTCACGGTCGTCTTTTAGCTTGCCATATTCGCATGTTTCGCAACCTGTCACCGGAGCAACCGAACTTGACGAACCAGTTCCTTTGGGCGAAGAACTTGATTTTCCCCCGTCTTGAGGTTTAGCGGCAAAAGACTCGTCATCAGAACAGGCGGTAAAGTTCAGGATAACGACAGCGAACAGGGCCGCCCATGAAAGAAAAACGATTTTCCTGAGCATTGTAGCACTTCTCCTTTTACCACATAATACCTTTATCGCGATATCGCGTCAATTAAGGCATGTATTTTTACCTATATTAAGGCGGTAAATTCAACAACTCCAAGGAGATTCCATGTTCAATCAGCTCGACAAACCGCAGGTAGGCGAAACCATCGCCATCATGAAAACCAACCACGGCACCATGAAGCTCCGCCTTTTCGAAGAACTCGTCGGCGAATGCGCCACGAACTTCATTGAACTTGCAAAGCAGGGCAAGTACGACGGTGCTCCGTTCCACCGCATCATCAAGGACTTCATGATCCAGGGTGGCGACTTCACCCGCAGAAACGGCACCGGCGGACACGCAGCACAGGGACCGGGTTCCACCATCGGCGACAAGTACGACCCACGCCTCACCCACATGCGCGGCGCCCTCAGCTGGGCGAAGACAGCCATGCCGCACAGCATCGGTAGCCAGTTCTTCATCGTCCACGGCAACAACGTCCACTTCTTGGACCACGACCAGTGCGGCCCGGGCCCAGCTGACGGCTACTCCGTGTTCGGACAGCTCTACGAAGGTTTTGACGTGCTCGACGAAATCGCCGGCGTTCAGACTGGCCGTAACGACGCCCCTTACGAAGACGTGATTATCGAAAGCGTGACGATTGAGAAAGCTGTTTAGATTTTAGTTACTAGTTAATAGTTAGGAGTTACTAGAAATTGCAATAAGAACATCTCTAGTAACTAGTAACTTCGAACTCATAACTGCGATGCAGTCGCCCTGATAACTAGTAACTTGGAACAAGTAACTAACAATTAGAAAAAAATTTCTTTTTTTTCTAATTGTTCCCTTGACACGTACATCTATTCATTCTATATTTGTGCGCGTCCTCGGGGTTATAGCTCAGTTGGTAGAGCGCCTGCATGGCATGCAGGAGGTCAGGAGTTCGACTCTCCTTAGCTCCACGAAGAAAGACTCGCATTGCGGGTCTTTTTCTTTTTTCTAGTAAATATTTCCGCTAACGATGGCAAAAAATGGTAACACTCCAAATTTAAGCAAAAAAAACGTTCAAATAAAGAAATATCATTATCACTATAAAATAATAATTTTGTATTTTATTTAGCATTATGGATAGGTTCACTAAAATTTCATCGTTTATACTCACCGTCGGCTGCGTATTTGGCATCGCTGCTACAACCGCAGAAACCTCATGTGACGCCTCCAAAATGGACGCTTTCGCTTACGAGGACTGCATCGCCGCCCAACGAGGCGTCAAAATCGACAACACGGATTTTTCCGAAAGGGCCGCTCCGCCGCCAGAACTCGTCTCGGAATCCTACGTCGAGCCGTTTAAATACGACCCGTTCCAGCGAGACGCCTACTTGACATCTTCGTTCGGCGAAAACCGCGGAACCCGCTACCATGCCGGTATCGATTATTCCACGGAAATGGAAGAAGGCTGGCCAATCTTCGCCCCGGAAAACGGCTACGTCAAAGAAGTCCAGACCTCGCCCTTCGGCTACGGCAAGGTGATGTACTTCGAAGGCAACAGCGGAAAGACCTGGGTATTCGCCCACCAGAGTAGCTTCACCCCGGCGGTCGAAAACGCTGTGCGCCAAAAACAGTACGCCACCAAAAGCAACGATGTAACCGTCAAGCCCAACATTCGGTTCCGTAAAGGAGCCCCGCTCACGTACTCAGGCAGCACAGGAATCGGCAACCCGCACCTGCATCTCGAAGTCCGCCTGAACAAAGATGAAATTGTATCTCCATGCCAACTCGGCGTCAAGTGCCTCGACACCATTGCACCGCAAATTTTCGGGGTTGCCGTATGGCAAGGCAACAACCTATCCCTCACGACAGACCAAGCGCTACGCAACGGATGCGCAGAAACACCAGTCAAGAACGAATTCAACCTGTCCATGGCGATAAAAATCGCCGACTACAGCCGCGAGCCCAAGGAAAACCCGATGGCCATCCGCCGACTCGAACTGTGGCGCTACGATGAAAAAATCTATAGCAAAGTCATGGACAAGCTCAGCTATAGAAAGATGCTCGACATCCGCAACGAACTGCTTTGGGCCGAAGAGGCGGATACTGCAGGCGATTGGCACTACATCAATGCGAAAATAGGGCCCATATCCACCTACAGACTTGAAATCGAAGACTTCAGCGGGCACATCACCAAACGCGAATTCAGTTTCCACCACTCTTGCAAGAACAACGGCACGATAAAACTTGTACAAAACCAAACCTCGCCTGTATATACGTTCCTCAGCAAGAGCATGCTCGACATGTACCGTTGCGAATCAGGCTATAGCTTTGCCGCACTGGACAAGAACGAACAAGTTATCAATGGCGATCTCTGCAAAATATTCAACCACAACAAACCCACGACCATCGGTAAAATCATCGAGGTTTTTCCCGAAACAAAATTTATCCGATACAGCGCAAGCGCTGCCGCAACAGGCACAGGACGCAGCGTGAACGAACTCATTTCAGTCTACTCGTTCACCGGATTCCAGAACAACATCAACTGGCATACGCAAATCGGCGATGTCGGCATCTCCCAGAAAATCTCGGGAATCCCCGTCGTCAGCGACACATCGCGCCGCGTTCTCGCCGTCACCCGCAACCAGACCGACAGCGTGGACTATTTCGAATTCCACCCGAAGGGAATGCAGTTCTACGGCAAGTGGGAAGTCTGCATAGACAACCCTAACAACCCCGCCCCACTTTACTGGCTTGGAGAAACAACACGCCGGTGGTTCTACTTCGACAAGCAAACGGGCTCTAAAAAGCGTTGCGCAACGACGAACGAACTAAGGGATGTGGCCAACATCACCGATAACGACGGCATCACGCTCGGGTTCCCCTACTGGTCTGAAGTATTTTTCGCAGGAGAGCGCAAGCTCGCCCTCAAGATTCCGCTATTCTCCAAGTATGCCGGCGTCCCGAACGGTAATTCGATTACGGTCAAGGCTGGCAACAAATGGATTGCAGCCGAATACGATTCGGAACCCCGCGAAATCGTTATTCTTGGAGACGATTTGCCCGAAGTGGGGGCATCCATTACAGTTCAGGTTACCGACGAACTAAAGCGAAAGACAATAAAAGAATTTGACGTTCCCGGAATTTAATGGTTTTCTTGGACACAATTTTGTAAATTCAATACAAACTTATTTTCAAGGAGACTTCATGCATTTTCTAAAGTTAATGCCAATTGCGGTAATCACCGCAGCAATGGGACTCGTTGCCTGTGGCGACAGCGGTTCTAACGCAGGAATCGAGAGTTGCCAAATAACATCTCAAAAGCCGCTCACACTCGAAACAGTCCAGCAAGGAGTTCCGGTTAAAATCATAATCGATTTAAAAGATGGCAAATTGCTCCAAACGTTTATCGCTGGTCAAGACTTTTCTGAACAAAGTTGCAGAGAGTTTAACGAAGACGACGATTACGAAAACGTTTACTGCATGGGCAACAAGCTCGTCACCACGAGCAAACAATCCTATTCTGAAACCGATTTCAACAGGCTTGAGCAACAGTACATCAGCGAGTGCAACGACGCAAATTAGCGAACATTTTATAATTCATATTTCGCTATAGTGGACTAGCTTTCGCCTGTTGTTCAACGCCTCGCGGATGGTATCGCGAACAACATCCCGCAGTCGAGGGAAATCCACCGGATGAACTGCAAGGCGCGGTAAGCCCACAGGTAGTTTCATGATAAAGGCAGCATAGGCAATGGCTGCCTTTTCTGTAGCCTTCGGAATTCCGGCAAAACTAGCCACAGGCGACGCACAGCGCACCCCGTCGGCCGTCGTCAGAGAGAAACGGTCTTCGTACAACATTTTCTCTGCACGGACTTGCCCCGGCAAGAATTTGTTGCTGAACCATGTCGGCGGAACAAAAGCCACAGGCGCTTCGGCAATTCCGTTTTCGTCTGCGAACAACTTTTTCCACGCCTCGAGAGCAGCCTGCAAAAGACGGCTGGATTCGTACTGCGAAAGGCCGGCAAATTCTGCCTCGCCCGACGTCAAGTTCATCCCCACAAGCCCTGCGTAGCTGCGACCCTGGCTGAATTCGGCCTTGTGCTTAAAGCCGTGCAACGCCAGTTCAAAGCCCTCCGATTTCAACTTTCGGAGAACGCCGCGAAATCCCTCAATTGCTTCCGGCGTAGCATTCTCGGTATCGGGAATTACCAAAACGCTAAAAGGCCGCCCCGCCAAATCCTTGAGATCTTCAAGAATCGGAGTTACATTCTGATAATTCCAGACGCTAAAATCATGAAAACAAAGGAGAAAACGCTTGCACATGGCAGTGAAGATAGTAATTAGAACTTAGTTAATAGTTCTAAGTTACTAGTTACTAGGCTATTTTTCAAACACTCTAAAAACACATTTTACATTATCAACAAAACTCAACTGGATACTTCGCGCAGCTCAACATGGAGAACATTCTAAAATAAAGTCTTTCTAGTAACTAGTATCTATTAACTAGTAACTTATTTTTCTTATATTTTCCGTCATGTTCGAATCTATTATCCTCGGCCTGTTACAGGGCCTCGCCGAATTCCTCCCCATCTCTAGCTCCGGTCACCTCGTACTCGGGCACGAACTTCTAGGCATGAACGAAGCAGGCATGTTCTTCGATATCATGCTCCACGCAGGCACACTGCTTTCGATTTTCGTAGTTTTCCACAAGAAGATTACGGACATCATCGTCGGTTGCCTCCGCCGCGACCGCGAACAACTCCGCGAAGCTGGCTTTATAATCCTCGCCAGCATCCCGACAGCGATGATTGGCCTCGGCTTCAAGGACGCACTCGAAAGCTTGTTCGAAAACCCACGCGCCGTCTGCGTTGCAGAACTTTTCACCGGATTGCTCCTGTTCACATCGCAGTGGGGCCCGACCGGCGCCAAGCACCCGGATAACGAAGGCGTCAAGATGAACTGGTGGCGCGCCCTCGTGACCGGCACAGTGCAGGGCATCGCCTGCATCCCGGGCATCAGCCGCAGCGGCTCCACCATCAGCGCCATGATGTTCATGGGTGTGAACCGCAAGTACGCTGGCGAATTCAGCTTCCTCATGAGTATCCCCGCCGTCGGTGGCGCAGCACTCCTCGATTGCATCAAGTGGATCAAGTGCCAGAGCATGACTCCCGAAAAAGCGCTCCTCGATCCGGAAAAAGCCTTGAAGTGCGTCGATGCGGGCGGATTCACCCCGGAACTCTTGGCCGGCATGATTGTCGCGTTTATCTTCGGCATTATCGCCCTCAAGTGGCTCATGAACTTTGTCCAGAAAGGCAAGTTCCAGCACTTCGCCTGGTACGTCTGGGCTGTGGGTATTTTGGGATTGATTTTTATAAAGTAAGAACTTCTAGAAATTTCCAGAATATTAAATATTTAAGCCACCCCGATTCATAACGAATCGGGGAATTTTTCATTATAAATTCAAAAAAAAATTACTTTTGCAAGATGTTTTTTTGTAGTTTGCAAAAAACTTTAGACTGTATGGGATAGAATCAATTTTTCAAAGAGGATATATGAAAAAACATTTCTTACCAAGGGCGCTATTCCTATCTTCCGTGTTCCTCGTCGCCTGCGGCGAAGACAATTCCGCTATCCCGAATACAAACGAGGCTCCAGCCGAAGTCGCTAACTTGAACGAACTCGAAACAATCAGTTGCAATTATGGAATCATCGGCAAGAAAGTCTATGTAAAAGACATCGCTCTAAACTACGAATGCGATGGAGACAACTGGTTTAAATCATACGATCAAGCAAAGTCAAGTTCATCTGTCCTAAATACGGTTTCGTCGAGCAGTACAGCATCCAGTTCTTCCGTCAAAAAAACGGAATCTTCAAACAGCACCGCATCCAGCTCTTCCATCAGCCAACAGAAATCTTCTAGCAGCGTAGCACAATCATCCAACAGCGTCGTATCAAGTTCTTCTACCGCACCAGTCGGTTGCCAGACATGCAAGTTCGGCACATTGACTGACGAGCGTGACGGCCAGACCTACAAGACCATAGAAATCGGGGATCAAGTCTGGATGGCAGAAAACCTGAACTACAACTATGATAGAGGAACCGCAAAAAGTTTCTGCTACGAAGATGATTCGACCAACTGCAAAAAATATGGACGACTTTACAGATGGAGCGCCGTCATGGACAGTGCAGGGCTTTTTTCTACCAACGGAATAGGTTGCGGTCACAAAAACGCATGTACCCCCAAATACCCCGTCCAAGGAGTATGCCCCGAAGGTTGGCATGTTCCTAGTTCAGAAGAATTCACCGTTTTACTCAAAGCCGTTGGCGGAGTACAAAACAAGGAAAAGGACTGGCAGTGGGATAAAGCAGGCCTTAATTTAAAATCCACCAGCGGATGGGAAAATCATACTCTACTACAAAGCGGCAACGGAACCGACTCATTTGGTTTTTCTGCACTTCCTGCCGGTTACTGGGCATACCCTTTAGATTTAAACAACAGGAAAGCATACCAGTTAGGAGAAGAGGCTTACTTTGCAAGTTCAACGCAAGAGAACGGATTCAACAGTCACGCCATTTTCTTGGAACTCGCAACAGACAGCAGCGCAGAGCTTAGGAGCAGCAATAGGGATGACGCGTTTTCTATCCGTTGCCTCAAAGGGAACGGTCAATCTATAGGAACCGGCAAACTGAAGGACGAACGCGACGGACAAATCTACAGAACCGTCAAAATCGGCAATCAAGTCTGGATGGCCCAAAACCTGAACTACGCCTACAAGGAACCTACTGCAAGCGAAGATTCCTCCAGTTTCTGCTACGGAGGCGACCCTGCCAACTGCACCATTTACGGACGCCTTTATCTGTGGAGCGCCGCCATGGACAGCGTAGGCAAATTCTCCCCCAACGGAAAGGGATGCGGCTACGGCGCAAAATGCACCCCAAAATACCCCGTTCAAGGAGTTTGCCCCCAAGGTTGGCACCTGCCCAGCAGGGACGAAATCGTTACTTTACTTGAAGCCGTGGGCGGGATACAGAACGAAGAAGAGAACTGGCTCTGGGATAATGCCGGGAAAAAACTGAAATCCGTTGGAGGATGGAACAATTTCAATCTAGAAAGCGGCAATGGTTCTGACGATTTCGATTTTTCGGCAATTCCCGCAGGAAACTGGGATTATAGCGGAAAATTCTTCGACATCGGAGACCAAACCGATATTATGACATCTTCCTTGCGAAAAGAGAACAGCAGTGACTCGTACTACTTAAGTCTATACAACAGTCAAAGCTACGCAGGCATTTACAGCGGATCAAGCATGGACGGACAATCTGTCCGCTGCGTAATGGACTAACTCGCCTTACGCGGCCCGCAAGGGCTGTCGCAAGACCTGAGTTCTACATCCCGATTTCCTACGAAAACTGAATCCATCAGGCTTTACGCCAGCCTTAAAGCGAGAGGTCTTGAGAAGCTCATATACCATTACTTGCAATCCTCTAGGAGCTCCTTTGCAGAAGAATACCTTTTTGCCTTGGGGTTCCTAGCAAGTTTTTTTTGCTTCTTCAATAGCGGCCAACGTCGAATCAGTGAACTCGCGTTGAGGCGGAACAATATCAAAAGGGATGCAGCGCGGGTTAATAGCCTGCTTCAAGAACAGTCTAATGGCCGTAGTAACATCCAAGCCGAGTGATTCAAATTCGAGGCAAGCAAGTGCTGCTGGACCGCGATCTGGCGGCGCTTTACGGAGTTGAAACGAAGCGTATAAATGAGCAGGTAAAGCGCAATATTGAGCGTTTTCCCGAAGATTTTTGCATACAACTCTCTTTAGAGGAATCGCAACTTCTAAGGTCCCAAATGCGACCTTAGAAAAAAAGGGGCAAAATTTAAAGGGAAAACACACAAAATACCGTTCTTTAGCTTTTACCGAACAAGGCGTAGCGATGCTGTCTTCGGTTCTGAAAAGCGAGACAGCAATCAAAGTCAACATAGCCATTATGCGGGCTTTCGTGCAATTGCGTCACCTTATGATGGGTAATGGAGGCCTCGTCAACCGGCTTTCAAACGTTGAAGCAAAGGATTTGGAACAGGACAGCCGCTTGACTGGTCATGACGAGCATCTGCTTGACCATGACCGTAAATTTGACGAACTTTTCGAGGCGATGGACAGGGGCAACTTACAACGAACAATATCCTGACAGCCCGATGCAGGTTCTGCCTAGTTACGGAATGCATGACCGATTCCTTTTGGGACTCCTTCGGAGTCCCAACCACTAGGCTCAGCAATGCCCATGCAAGCATG
>CAMKLO010000013.1 GCA_946413655.1 uncultured Fibrobacter sp.
TCCTCATTGCAGGTCAGGCTTTCAGCGATAGCACAAGAATGCGAGTCCGTACGCAGAACATGTTGGAGGCTTCTCAAGTAGCAGGAAACGTGGGTTCAATGCTAGAAGAAGACATCGCACAACTAGGAGCCAAAAGCTCCAAAGAAAATGATGATCCCGATAACCCCAATTATAATAACATAGATACAACCCACAAACATGATATTTATATGGATCCCGATAACGATACGGAATCGGCCAGAGATTCATCTTCTTTTAATATTGTTGCGAGAAATGAAACAGATTCTATCGCCATGCGTCGTATTCGCTACGATGAGCAAGGGCATTTTAATGCTATTGAACAAGTGACATGGTTTGTCGAAGACCATGTTCTAAAAAGATCATGCAAAAGTTTCAACGCATTAGCCGAAAACGAAGATTGTCCATCACAAGATCCAAATGTTGTCATTGTCGCCGAAGATATTCACAAGTTTAAACTTACTCCGGGTACCCCAACTACAGAAGTCAATGCTGTCAGCGTACTCCCCTCACCAAACGAAGCCGATAGAAGTTTTAGATTAGTCCCCCGCTTGGATGGAGACAAGATAGAACCACTCAATGTAGCCCACCTAGAAGATAACACCATAGATTCACTTTCTGGCTTTTACATAAATTACGATCTCCAAAATAACGAAGCCATTGACAACCCAAATCTAATCAAAATCAATCAAGTATTTATGGCCACCGATAATGACGTCGGTTCATGGAATGCTCAATGCAACAAAGTGACTTTAGAGCCCCACATCGAATACGAAATTTCATTCTCCATGCCCAGAGTTGCAGATGACCCAACTGGATTATTCTGTCCCGAACGAGATCTCATGTCTGTAGGTTTCCGATATGCAGAAAACGGACAAAAGCCAGACGAATTAAATGATTTTCAATTCTATCCACCAACCACAAGCGGGAATATTGATACTGGACACCGTAGAATGCGTTTTACAACAAGCAATACAATCGAAAATGTTTGTTTAGGATTTACATTCGCATTATTTTCACCAGTTGCCTCAACCGGTTCCATCAAAATTACAGATTTAAGGCTCAAAAAAATTCCGAGTTCAAATTACAGGTTCTTAAATTGTCCCACTCAATCTTCCGAAGGAACTTGCCCTAACAACAGTCCCTGTTGCGACCCTAAGATAAAAACAAACGCAAAGGCCATCAAAATGGAAATTGCCGTTATCAAAAACGGAGAGACCGGAGCAGAAACCGTAATTATACCTATTCCAAGCAATGGACTTAGAGACTAAGGAGCGAAACCATGTTCAATAAAAAAGGTGTTTCTCTTATAACCGTCCTCATGTTTATGCTGATTGCGACCATTGCCGCAACAGCAACATTCAAGTGGCTTACATCCGAAAACAAGTCTTCGGCCTCTAGAATGCAAATACAGGAATCCCGGCAAAGCGCTATTGCCGGTATCCAAAGCGTTCGTGCATGGATGACGAACAACGCAAACGACGTCGGTGCAATTATTCGCCAATACATTTTAAACAACAAAACCCCTATTTCGCTAAACAATCGAGTTGTCACACAAATTAATGACAAACAAAATTTCAATGTATGGCTAACTGGCGTAAGCAAAGATGAGCATGGCGGATTCAAACTAAAGATTCTTTCCGAAGGAAATTCGCGAAACAACTCCAAACATACCGAAGCAGCTATTTTTAATGTTTCCGGTCTTTATCAAATTAAGCCTCCCGTCGAAAAAAAGAAACTCAATTACGACTATGCGTATTTTGGCGGCTCTGTCAGAAACCATGGTGAAGTCGAAATTTCATCCATGCTTATCAACGGAAACTGGCACGGCAACCCTCCTACAGTTAATAAAAACATCATTATTACAGGTATAGGAAGGCTCTCCGGTAATAATGTCAATATTTTAGGTTCAGGATGTATCGGAAGCGATTTCTATGCCGATAACGGAATCAAAGCAGGAAGCCTCTTTGTTGGCGGAACAGCTCATGAATTTGGATCAAGACCAACTGACACAACCATATCGCGTCACGCTTACTTTGATGGAATCGTCGAGCACTCAAAAAACGGAGACAAACAAATTTTAATTGGCGGAAACATGACCGTCAAAAACCTTTTTAAGACCCACATGGGAACAGGAAGTTCACCTATTACAATTAAAGGAAACCTTTGTATTGATTCCTCAATATCCCAAATTCAACTAGCAGAGATGCAGACATCTCAATATAATCAAGCATATAGTTACGCAAAACCATTTATAGTCAAAGGCGATGTTTGGGCTTCTCACAACAATTCTTTCACGACAAAAGGTGGAGATTTTTCCGACAAATACACAAAACTTGTTCTCGGAGACTCTTCCATTTCCAAAGTTTATCTTCCTGACGCTTACCCCTCCATCGATTACACAACCTTGCGTGAAAGTAGATCCTTTTCAGGGAATGGATGGAGTAATTACATGCCGTATGTCCCAGTTTCTGCCGCAGATGACAAATATTATTTCTACGTAGCCCCAAACGTAACTGACGTCTCTTTTGATGGAACCAATTTCTATGTCGGCGGTTTTAAATATCCTCACGATTTTCAATACGGAACAGGTTATTCCAAAAAACTCTCACCATACTGCGATGCAGGGGAAGACAACTACGGTCGTCCTAAGCTTCATGTCACCCCTTGGTTCAAATCAAAAGGATCAGTCTCTCGATCGTTTTCTCCAAAACCAATCACTTGTGCGGACTCTGTCAAGAAAATCTGCGATGCCATTTGGGAAAAAAAGCCTGGTTGCGACAACGCCCCATATAAAGTGGATGACATTCTCGTAACCGCTTACGACAAATTCAACACTTATGCATCTAGAGGTTGCGCCAAAAATATTACCGTTATAGACAAAAACTTCGTTACCAATATGAATACGTGTTACGAACAATCTAAAAACGACACATCAAAAGTTTATAACGGATTCCTTGTTGTAAAAGTTCGTTCCACAGAGAAGATTGATCATAACAGCGAATTGAAAGGAAAATTCATCATCATCATAACCAACCATCCCGAGAATCATGAAATGGAACTTCCTCCAACAGGAAAAAGAAGTACAGGTGAAGACAGCTACGTTTTCCTGTACTTATCTCAGGGAGCGAACGCCATGATTAAGGGGAAAGACTACAAAACATACAATTACTTTATATACACCCTAAGAGATGTGGGAAGTTCCACTATTAACATGATTGGCGGAAAGCCCCAAATAGAACCGGGCACAAACGGATTCAATTTCGGACATGCTAACTTTCAAGGTTCCCTTTACGCCGTTGCAGAAAATTGTGCCAAAATTTCTTCTATTACAAGCAGCAGGCCAATATTATTCAACCAACAACTACTCGATACGCTGACACAAAATGGCGTTATTTGTCCAGCATCAGTCACAAATTGCGGTGACATAAACGGGAATCCAATATCTGATGACGATGAAGATGAAAACGATGGTTTAATTGACAAGATGGATCCTTATTTTGTTTCCATAGCCCCTCGATTGAACGTTACTATTGAATCACAATACAAATCAACCGAAACTATTGCAGAGAACACAGCGAGTAACGTGGATCCTTCTATTCTAGTACTTCCGCGAATCATCTATCTTTCAAAAGATGCACCCGGAAGACTCAAAGATTACTACTCCGTTTTGAATTTAAATGGAGCAACAGAACAAAAAACGCCAAACAGAGTCCAATGCAACGGCAATTTCAATACTACTGAACCGCTTTATGACGGAGACGAATCACACTTATTGACACCAGGACATTACGTATGTAACTATACGTCACCAAATTATGGAACCCATCCGTTTTATGTCGTTATAAATGATGTTACTGGAGCAGTTCCAGAAGTTAAATTCAAAGCACCCTTAACACAAGCCTTAACCTTAAATGGCGAAGCTGTCATTACAGTGCATGTCGGAAAGGCTAGCAGAAACCTCACATTTGATGTGTCTCTGAACGAAGTGTATCCAGGATGGACAATAGTGCCGCAATCTGGAATTACTACTGAACGCAGTGGCAGTGGCGGTAAACGATACACTGTTAAACTGCCAGCAAGCAACTCTGAACGAGATGTGGATATTTTAAGAATTACCACTAGCGAAATGGCCGACGATGGTGATATGTATCTCACACTTACAACCCCTACAGAACATTGCCAGCTAGCGCAGACAGAAACGACATATCACGTTTATCTCAAAGCTCGTACAAATATTACAAGAGCATCCATTTCTGATTACTGCAACGTATTTTCATCGGACAATGAAATTTGTAATAATGAAGTTCTAGAGCGTCCAGACTGCGATTATTACAACAATGAATGGGTAACCGCCACAGGAACCGGATGTAGCGTCAATATGACCAATAACAGTTGGAAGTGCCTAACAAACACCCCCATTTCGTTAGCTGCCGTCTATGCAAATGATGTTCCTTCCGAATGTGAAGTCATTATTCCTTCAAGCAATAACAGAATAACCAATCCTGTAGGCGGCACGGAAGCAACTCTATACGCCTCCATCAAGCGTAAAAAAATAGAGCTAACCGTCAAAACACAATATGCGCAAGAAAAAAGCACCTATATTCGCATTAAAGAACAAGACTACTCTTTGGATGAAACTTGCCCATCTGACAGCACGTGCAAATTCAAAGTTCTTGCAGGGACTCCAGTCGTTTTCTCTCATGAGGAATATGGAGAAGACAAAAACCACTTTAGATACTGGACATGTACCGGCAACAATTGTCAAGACCCGACTACCACAGAAAACGAGCCTGTTTTTGTATTCTATGGACCACACACCATATCAGCGGTTTTCAATAAGGAATACCTATGTTATTACGAAGACTTCACAGCAACAACGGCGTTCTGTGGAGCCTACGTTGAAGATTGCGTAGATACCTGCGCAACAGTATTGAACGGAGCTCAAGCGTGTCAACCGAAAAACAGCAAACAGCCGAAATCCAAATGGCTTATGACATACCATAACAAGGGGACCGGAGATAATGCGACCTATGTTCGTCCAACTTTTGGAACTAGCGGTTCTATTTACGCTTCAAGTACACAAGACAGTCCTTCTATCATTTTAAGAAACAAGAGCGTTGGACTGTTTGGTACAATGAACGCCCTTGTTCAGACCGGAATCATAGACAAATCTAACACTAGCGACCTGCTAAATTCGGGACTCATATTCAGAAGCAATGGCAACGAACATTTGATTCTGAATATTTTTGGAACCAGCAAACCAGGCAGCACTGGTGAATTGACATTCCGTGTATGCAAAGTTCAAGGACAATCCATCAAAAATACAACTGAAGGCAACTGCAAACTCGTAACGACAAAAGAAGGTACACCTCTCTCGATAACCAACAAAACGTTTATCAAGGTCAGATTTGTCATTGACGAAAATGATTTATTGAAAGTCACTGCACAAATCGGTGATATCGGCAACAATAAAACCTGGAATGGCGAATTAAATGTTGGAAGTTTCTCATGCAATTCCAACAAACACTCTTACGCAGGAATTAGCTTGGCTGACCCTGATTTCAAGATTTACGAAAATCTGTGGGTTTCATCGCTATTAAATGACGTATGTAGTGAAGTGCCCAGCATAAAATGCCAATTCAAAGACTACAATCATGTTCCTATAAATACAGATGTTCTTCCAGAAGTTACGATAGTGAATGGTGGTTCCGATTGGTTCTCCGAAAAAAACTGTATTATGGATTACTACTATAACGGTTGTGACAATACAACATCAGATAATTCATCTTATTGCACCTCAACAAAAGACGTTGGCCAACTGGACAGCCTTGGAGCCAAAATACCTAGCGGAGAACAATACCATTTCACAGAAGCAGGAGATCATGGAAACCGCTATGGAAACAAGAAAAGATGGGAAGCATCCGTCAAAGTCGTATGTCCAGGAGACCAAACAAGTCTAGACCTCGCACAAGACTATTACAGTTGTAACTTCTTCCGTGTTGGAGAAGATACCGTCTCTTGTTCCAAAGACATCGAAATTTATAAAGACCAACAGTACTTAGCCGCAAATATTCCTTATGAATTCCCTATTCCTGGCGGAAAAATCAACATGCGTAGCGCCCAGCTCCATATTCATATTGAAAAAGACAACATGCAACCAAATCAAGATCTTGGAGCAAGTCTAAAAATTCAATTGCAATCATCCAATGGAATGAGAAGCTCTATAAGAACAATCGATAAAACAGGCCCAACAGACATAAACGTTAATAACATTGATGATGGATCTTCCGGTTTTAATCAAGAAGAAGTATCAAAAGTCATTATAACAAGTGATAAAAACATTAACATAAACAACCTGCATATAAATAGCCATTGTCAAAACAAGCTCGATTTGAAATGTGCAGAAAATGCGAATTATTCCTATGCTCAAGGGTGGGAAATCAAAATAAATAACCAGCCCCCAGAGGTCACATGTACCTACAAATCAACCGACTTGAATATAGAATCAGAAGAAGATGTAAGCTGTAGCGAAACAATGTATTTGACATACAAACAAGGGTATGGTTTTTATTGGTACGATCCAAATAGCACCGCGCCTTCATTTACAGTAACCATAAAAAGAAAAAACGTATCCGACAGTTGTTCAATTCCAGGTGTAAAACCAGGGAACAACTTGTTCTGTAGTATTCCTTCTGGCCAAGAAACAATCTCTTATGGTACAGAAGCTCCAACATTCAGTTTTAAATATGGACAAACCATGCCCGGTCCCAGTTGGTCGAGTTTCAACATAAACTATCAAGTTACATTAACAACACCAACAACCTCTGATTCCGTTGTTAAAGAAGGAACAGCCAAAATGGGAGATCTCCTAACTTACCGCTATCCCAAAGAAGATCCAGAAAGCGGGAACTACAAGTATAAAGTAAAATTCACCATAGGAGCATGGTCACAGATAGCCCCTTGTGAAGCGGGATTTACCATTCAAGATAAAGAGAAAACACCGCCAACTCTTGATTGCGACAAAAGTTTTGTCAATAACAACGGGAAACTCACCGCATACGTAAACAATCCTGACGATCTTAGTTTCAACTGCACATTTAATACAGAAATAGTCATCGACAATCTTGGACATACACAAACAATTGACGGACACACACAATCTGGTTCAGGGAACGATCCTATTTATTACACCTATTCCCCTGGAAAAGCAGGAACATACTATTACACCGCCCAGATCGGAGATAGTAAATGTATATATTCAAGAACAGTACAATCACCTATAGAACTAACCTGTCCAGCAACCATTACCAATCAAAGTACAGACGATCCAATTATTGTTACGCCAACTGTAAACAATTGCGATGAATGTACATATAAAATATTTGACGGAGACCTAGAAAAGAGTTCAGACCTCGTTTTCTACGACAACAACGGTTCAGGAACAAAAAAATACGAACTACAAGCAACCGACAAGAATGAAAATGTTGCATCTTGTCCATTCTATGTGACATTTAAGAGCCAACAAAGCGGTGCTGTTGTCGAATTGCCTTATAATGGAGATTATAAAACATTCGATATCGGAATTCATACTATAAAATGTACGCCTAACAAAGATGGTGGTCACGGTAAATTGGTTTGTGAATGCCCGGTCCTTCAATACGATTACAACAATTGCGTTATTAAATATAACGGCTACCAGAGAGACCCGTTCATGTATAATACAGCTGTAGATGGAGACCCGCTATGTGGCAGTGCGGACCAAGTAACTTTGGAAGTACTTTCTCCACTAACGGGAACAGGTTTAAAAGAACAACCTAAAGGAATCAAGTGTAAACACGCTTGGTAATGTAATTTTCTAGATTAACCACAAGCTCCCCCACTAGGGAGCTTTTTTATTAACAGTCTCCCCCAAAAAAAATCGAATCATATTGACTTATATAGAAAAATTTCTATATTTAAATACATGAATAAGATTAATTACACAAAAATTACAAAACAGCTCAAGGTTCTTGCCGAACCCAAGCGTCTTAAAATCATCAATTTGCTTTCAAACGCCAATGGCGAAATGTGTGCCTCGGAAATTCTGAAAGCTTTCCGAGTATCGCAGCCGACGCTTTCGCACGACATGAAGGCTCTTGTCGATGGGAAATTCGTAACAGCCCGACGCGAGGGGCAAAAGACTTTCTATAGTCTGAATCCGGATTCGATTTTCGACATTCAGACGACTTTAGGCGATATCTGCAACGAAGATCTTTAGATGCGAAATGTATCTGTAATTCGAGACGTGTAAGGAGATGCCCTCCCGGAACAGAGTCCGGGATGACATCATCACACCCTTTCTTAATTCTTCCCATACCTCACAACCCATTTCCCTGTATTTGCACTTTTTTCACTAAAGTACGTGCAAGACAGCCGCTATTTTTCTAAATTTCGCTGCACTATGAGTGAAGCTATTAACAATGTCAAGCAGGCCTTTGATGCAGAACTTGCACAAACGGACCTCACCAATCAAGAAGCGGTCAACAATCTCCGCGTAAAGTACCTCGGCAAGAAGGGCGCTGTCACCGACCTCATGAAGCAGATGGGTTCCTTGAGCGCCGAAGAACGCCCCGCTTACGGCAAGCTCGTGAACGAACTGAAGGTTGCCGTTTCCGAAGCTATCGACAAGGCTATCGAAACCGCAAACGAAGCAGCCCTCCAGAAGAAGCTCGCCAGCGGCGCTGTCGATATCACGCTCCCGGGCGCAGGTATCGCCGCCGGTTCTACGCACCCGCTGTACGACGTTCGCGAAGAAATCATCGACTTCTTTGCGCAGATGGGTTTTGATGTAGATTTCGGTCGCGACATCGAAACGGATTGGTACAACTTTGAAGCGCTCAACACTCCGCCCGACCATCCAAGCCGCGACATGCAGGACACGTTCTACGTCGATAACAAGGTCATGCTCCGCACGCACACGTCGGGCACCCAGATTCACTACATGGAAACGCACAAGCCGCCTTTCCGCATGATCGCTCCGGGCCACGTGTTCCGCGTCGATAACGATGCCACCCACGCTCCGATGTTCCAGCAGTGCGAAGGGCTTGTCGTTGACGAAAACATTAGCTTCGCAGACCTCAAGGGCGTGCTCCAGGTGTTCATGAACAAACTCTTTGGCGCAGGCGTCAAGACTCGCTTCCGTCCGAGCTTCTTCCCGTTCACGGAACCGTCCGCAGAAATGGACGTGAGCTGCGTGTTCTGCGGTGGCAAGGGCTGCCGCCGTTGCAAGGGCACCGGCTGGATGGAAATCGGCGGTTGCGGTTCTGTCGATCCGAACGTGTTCAAGAACTGCGGCATTGATTCCGAGAAGTACACTGGTTTTGCATTCGGTTTCGGTCTTGACCGTATCGCCATGCTCCGCCACGAGATTCCGGAAATCGGACTTTTGACGGCCAACGACCAGAGATTCCTCAGCCAGTTCTAGGTTAGGTCTTAGGTTGTAGGTTATAGGTTTTAGGACAAAAAGCGAGCCGTTGAGGTTCGCTTTTTGTCGTTTTATAAAAGACAATCCCGGCGCTAGGCCGGGATGACACGCTAAAGGTTCTGCACTGGATCCTTCACCTTACGGGTTCAGGATGACATTGCAAAAAGGCGAGCCATGAGGCCCGCCATTCTTTAAGACTTCCTACTGTCTACTTCCTACCGCCTACTCCTAAGAGCGCTTGTAGTCGTCCTGCATACGGATGATATCGTCTTCGCCGGTGTACTCACCCACCTGGACTTCAACAATCACGAGCGGGAGTTTGCCTTCGTTCTGCAAGCGGTGAACCGTTCCCGAAGGAATATACGTCGATTCGTTCGGACGCACGTAAAACACCTTGTCGCCAACAGTGCATGTTGCAGTACCGCTAACAACAACCCAATGTTCCGAGCGGTGCAAATGCTTCTGCAACGAGAGGCGTTCGCCCGGACGCACGACGATGCGCTTCATCTTGTAACGGTCCGACGATTCGAGCACGGAGTATGTACCCCACGGACGATTGACCGTCTGTGGAACCGTCGGCAAATCGGAACCACGAGCCTTGAGCTCGTCAACAACCTTCTTCACCTTCTGGCTACTCGCAAGCGGAGCGACCAAGAGAGCATCCGGCGTATCGACAATCAACATGTTGTCCAAATCAATCGTGCAAATCTGACGCTGACCGCCCAGCACGAGAGAATTCTTTGAACCAATCGCCAAATGTTTTGCATTCATGTTGTTGCCATTTTCGTCGTGGTCGTATTCGCCATAGAGAGAGTCGAACGCGCCAAGATCAGACCAGCCGATATCACTCGGAACAACCTTCACCTTGGAAGACTTTTCCATCACAGCATAGTCAATCGAGTTCGAAGGAATGTTCATCATGTCGTCATGATCGACACGGACAAGAGCACCCTTGTTTTCTTTCTTGGCATTCGCAAACGCAACCTTCGCCGCAGACAGAATGTCTGGAGAAAACTTCGCTAGTTCATCAAGGAACGTCGAAGCCTTGAAGCAGAAGATACCGCTGTTCCAGAAGAATCTTCCAGAAGCGACGTACTTCTTGGCGGTTTCCAAGTCCGGTTTTTCGACAAAGCGCTTGACATCTTCGCCGTTCGCTTCGATGTATCCGTAACCCGTTTCCGGGCCTGTCGGAGTAATGCCGAACGTGACCAAGAATCCTTTTGTAGCAAATTCTTCGGCCTTGCGCAAGCATTCTTCGTAAGCATCGGCTTTGCGAATCACATGGTCGGATGGCGAAACAAGAACAACATCATCCGGGTTGAGACCGAGGCACGCAAGAGCAATTGCCGGAGCCGTATTGCGGCCCACCGGTTCCAAAAGAAACCGAGCATGAGTGGCACCCACTTCTTCGAGCTGATCCTTAGCCAAGAAATACTGTTCCGCATTACTGACAATATACTGCGCGCTGCAAATACGTGAATTTGTCTTTACCGTACGTTGGAACAGGGACGCCCCGTCAAAAAGACGGGCGAACTGTTTCGGCATGAGAGAACGGCTAATCGGCCAAAGGCGCGTACCGCTGCCACCGCACAAAATCAAGTTAATCATACCGATACCCACGTGTTACTTGCTTGTCGTAGTCGTTGTTGCCGTTGATGTCGATGCCTGCTTTGAAGAGCTACCACTTGTTGTAGTCGTTTTCGGAGCACTCCAGCCATTTCTACTGATCTGCGACATGTAGTAAACAGTATTAGTAGTACTCTGGATAGCGGTAAGTGTCGGGGTAATCAAGCCAAGGAGACGGTTCCATGTTGCAAGGTCAGAAGCATCGACATATACGATATCGCGCGGATTCATTTCAAAGCGGTCCGCCATAGCAAGGGCCATAGCATTCTTCGCATTCAATTGATAGATATCGATTTTATCTGGAGCGGTATTTCTAATAACATAAATACCTCTTGAGGTTGCATCCCTTGCGTTCACACCACCAGCCGCAGCGAGAGCTTCAGCCAAGGTCATGTAATTGTCCATACGGACAATGCCACTGCGCGCCACTTCACCGAGAACATAAACTTTTCTATCCCTTTCAGTATCAGCCCTTAACGGAACGAAAATTTGGTCACCCGGCTTCACGAGGATGCGGTCGATGGCAATGTTGTCACTGAACGCACTGACATAGTTGATATTATAGATTTTATCACCACGACGAATTTGAACAAATGCGGGGTCAGCCTTTTCGTTAAATCCGCCAACTTCAGCAATTACGTCCGGGAGAGTCATCGGGTTTTCATCAAAGCTTACATAACCCGGTCTGTTCACGGCGCCGGTCACAAAAGCCTTGCGGCTGTGGTAACCAGTCACACGCACATCCACCTGCGGATCGTTCAAAATCTTGTCGGAAAGGCGCTTCGTAATTTCAAGACGAAGTTCCTGAGCCGTAAGGCCTGCTGCCTGAAGTTCACCCGCATACGGATAGAACAACTTGCCGTCCGTCGTTACCTTCTGACCTGCTGGCTGATACTGACCCATCGGAGAAGTAAGTTCCGGATGTTCCCAAACAACGACCTGCACCTGGTCCAGAGGTCCAATCCTATATTCCAAGTCCGGAAGAGAATCCACCATGAGATTGGCCAAATTACCTTCTTGGGGATTTGCAGCAACAGCCACAGATTCACCCATGTCCCCCTTCTCAATGGAATGAAGTTTGAACGAGATTCCATTATAGGTCGTGGAATCTTCGGGAATACTCATTCGCATTTGCGGAGCAGCAAAGCAACCACTCAAGACTGCTGCGGCTACACCACAAAGAGCAATACCAATTTTATTCATACGTTTCCTTTTTGATTTATTTGGCTTCACTTTGCCTAATCTTTTCAACCCAATACGGAGTCAACTTCGAAATGAAATTCCAAGCCAACACAAACGCGTTTTCCGGACGGCGGTACGGGTCAGGGATATCGACCTGGTGCGATTCACCATAGCGGAACACCTTACCTTCAAGCCAAGGATACTTATGCAAAAGTTCCCTCTTATGTCCGTTCTCCATCACCAAAATCAAATCAGCCCATTTAAGGATATCCAAATTAATTTGACGAGCCCTGTGGGCACTCATATCCACACCATGCTGCATGGCGATTTTTTGCGAAATTTCGTGTGCAGGGTTATCGACCAATGCACCAAGTCCAGCACTCATCACATTGAAGCCCGGTCCGAGTTCCTTCTTCAAGAGGTACTCCCCTGTGGGGCTACGGCAGATGTTACCAGTACAAACGACAAGAATGTTCTTCATAGTAAATAAAAAATAGCAAAATAACTAGCGACATTTAGTCATTAGCCAATGGTCATCAGTCATTAGTATTCAAATTGGCGGCAAAGCCCCGACTGAAAAAATCTAATAACTAATGACAAACGGCTAAAAACTACAAATCAAACGCGAAGTTCAAATCCTTAAGAGCCGGATTCCTCGTGTCCTTTTCGGAAAGTAGAGGTTCAAAGCCGTTCCCGACCGGCCATTTAATACCAATTTCGGGATCGTTCCACATCAGACCGCCTTCGTCCTTCGGGTCGTACAGGCGAGTGCACTTATAGACAAAAGTCGCCGTTTCGCTAAGCACCACAAACCCGTGGGCAAAACCTTCAGGAATGTAGAACTGCTTCTTGTTTTCGGCAGAAAGCACGACACCTTCCCACTTGCCGAACGTGGGGCTCCCCTTGCGCAGGTCCACCGCCACATCGAACACTTCGCCTTCAATCACGCGGACGAGTTTTCCCTGCGGGTTCTTCTTCTGGAAGTGCAGACCACGGAGCACGCCCTTCTTGCTCTTGGACTCGTTGTCCTGAACAAAAACCATGTTGAGGCCGGCCGCATCGAACTCGCCCTTGTTGTAAGTTTCCATGAAGTAGCCGCGCTGGTCGCCATAGACCGTCGGCTCAATGATGGTCACACCCTCGATGGAGGTTTTGATAAAATTGAATTTACCCATAAAAAATCTCCGATTTTTTAGCGATGAGGTTTGAGCACGGTCGTCCTATCGTTTCACTCTAGGACTCCCTCTGAGGTATGAGGTTTCATAATCGCGCCTATGGCGCCTTACTTTAGCCCAAAGCGACATAGTCGCGACCTCAAAGGCACAGAGTGCCGAGCCCATAGCCCACTACCTACCTATTCTTATACATCGTTTCGTAATACTTTTCGTAGTCGCCGCTGGTGATGTTGTCCAGCCATTCCTGGTTGTCCAAGTACCAGCGCACCGTCTTTTCGATGCCTTCCTCGAACTGCAAGGACGGTTCCCAGCCCAGTTCCTTCTGGAGCTTGGTGGAATCGATGGCGTAGCGGGCATCGTGGCCCAAGCGGTCCGTCACGTAGGTGATGAGGTTCATGTCCTCGCCTTCGGCGCGACCCAAAAGTCTATCCACCGTCTTGATGACGACCTTGATGATATCGATGTTCTTCCATTCGTTGAAGCCGCCGATGTTGTACGTCTCGGCAATCTTCCCGTTATGGAAAATCACGTCGATAGCGCGGGCATGGTCTTCCACGAAGAGCCAGTCGCGCACGTTTTCGCCCTTGCCGTAAACCGGGAGCGGCTTCTTGTGACGGATGTTGTTGATGAAAAGCGGGATGAGCTTTTCGGGGAACTGGTACGGACCGTAGTTGTTGGAGCAGTTCGTAACAATCGTCGGCATGCCGTAGGTGTCGTGGAAGGCGCGGACAAAGTGGTCAGAACCGGCCTTGGAAGCGGAATACGGGCTATGCGGCGTGTACTTCGTGGTTTCATAGAAGAAGTCATCACCATAGGCCAAGTGGTGTTCCGAACTGGACGCCGTGGTCGTAAACGGAGGCGTAATGCCTTCCGGGTGGTTCATCTTGAGAGCGCCATAGACTTCATCCGTCGAAATGTGGTAGAAGCGCTTGCCCTCGTACTTTTCGGGGAGGCTTTCCCAGTAGAGCTTCGCGGCCTGAAGCAGGGAAAGCGTACCCATCACGTTCGTCTTCGCGAAAGTGAACGGATCCTTGATGGAGCGGTCCACGTGGCTTTCTGCCGCAAGATGGATGATGCCATCGACATGTTCGTCCTGCATGAGCTTGTAGAACGCGTCAAAATCGCAGATGTCCATCTTCACGAACATGTAGTTCGGCTTGCTTTCGATGTCCTTGAGGTTCGCAAGGTTGCCTGCATAGGTGAGCTTATCAAGATTGATAATCTTGTATTCAGGATACTTGTTCACGAAAAGGCGAACAACATGGCTCCCGATAAAGCCTGCACCGCCCGTGATGACAATGGAACGTTTCATAAAATTCTCCAATTGGACGGCGATAATATAGAAAAGAAAGATTATATTTTTACTTCTTATAACAACCAAAAACAGCTTTTACGCCGAAAAATCGAGAAAGCACTTAACGATTCCACCGGATAATTCCTTTAAACAGCTGTTTGTTCCCCTGAGTCACAGATACTATTATGTTTGACCTGCTAATGGAACGCAAATCGATGGCTTGTTCCGAGTTCTCCATCGTCGTTTCGAGCAGGAGAGTTCCAATCGGAGAGAAAAATCTCACTGTTTTTATACCTTGCTGCGGAGCGTAAATGTAAATATCGCCGTTATGCATTCTGACTCGAACATTTGACAACGGCGTCGAATGCACAGCGAAAACGGGATGTTCGCTAGAACTGGATTCGAGACTTTCCGAAGACGATATCGCGGAACACGAGGACGCAATTGCAGAACTTGAAGACATTTCCGCAATGCGACTTGATGAACCTGGAACATTCGAACTGGAGGACGCTCTTATTGAGCTAGACGAAACCGTAGCAGAACTCGACGAAACAATCGACGAACTCGACAAAACCGAAGAACTGGAGCGTGTTAGTGACGAAGAAGACGAAACGATCGAACTCGACGAAGTTATTTCGGAACTTGACGAAATTTCCACAGAACTAGACGAAGCCGCAGACGATTCCGGTTCAACATTTGAAGAACTCGACTCAAACAAAGAGCTGGACGAAACAATTTCTGAGCTAGAAGATTCGACCACAGAACTCGAGGATTCGATTTCCGAGCTTGAGGATTCAGCCACAGAACTAGAAGATTCAATTTCGAAGCTAGACGAAATCGCCTCAGAGCTTGAAGAAATGTCTTCTGAACTTGATGACATCTCTTCAGAACTTGAAATTGGCGTTTCAGACGAACTTGATACTTCAACCGATGAACTCGACTCTATAAAAACATTAAACATGACATATTCTTTATCCTCTGATTCTCTTATATCAGAAAGCATAATATTCATGTTCCGCCCATCCCAAAAAATAAATCTGTCAAATTCAGTTACATTTTCACTTCCTGGGAACGGATTTGATTCACGGGGCCAAAAACCCTCTGAGCCAGCCTCAACAATATCAACTCGCAGGTGATCTCTATCATTATTAGGAATTAACCTTCTCCAAACCGAAGGAAGATAATCAATGTGCCAAATCAACAATCCTGAATTCGGCAATTCAGATTCCCATCCTTTATTTGTCCGATATTCCAGTAAAAAGAATTCATCTGGATTTTCTTTATTAGTGATTTGATAAGCCACATTTTCTTCAATTTTGCTCAATTTCACAGAGCCTTCAAAATCAAGTTCTACCGGAGAAAGCCACCCCAAAGACATGCGTTCAAATGCAGAATAAAGCGGAGGAGCACAACTGGTTACACGGTCTTTATTTTCAGGACAATTATGTGAACCTTGATCCATGACATCCCATACGCTCGGCGTACCACGATCCCAACCATCAGCATAACGAGTATTGTATAAATCAGGTAAACCAAGAGCATGGCTAAATTCATGAACCATAATGCCAATTCCCTCTATAATATTTGTCGTTTCATCATAATAGTATGCAGTTACATTTATTTCATTTGCACAAGCATATCTAAAGCCATATTTACCATTACCCAATTCTATGGTAAAATCTAAAGAACTCATATGTGGCCAAATAGCTTCTTCCACTCCCGAGCCATTAGATCCAACACCGGCATAAATTAAACAGATATAATCAACCCAATCATCGCCATCTTTATCATATAAACTAAAATCAATTTGATTTTTCATCATATCCAAAGCTTCGTATATAATCAATCTCGCACCATAGGATTTACTACTACTAGATTCTGTCCGATATGAAGCCCGTGTTCCAGAAACTGCTACAGGTCCATACACATCAAAAGTAGGGCGAAATAAGCCATTGGAACTTTTTATAAAGTAATCCCTAACACTACCAATATTATAATATTCATTAAATCCTTCTTTATTCAGAAAATCATTATACAGAGCGTTAGGATTTGCATTTTTAAACTTTATATCAGAATATTCAACAAGAATAGTAAGCACACGAACATCGCCCTGCGTAATCGTTTTATTCACTTCAGGCAAGCGTTGTATTGGGGAATTAGAAAACTTTGGTGTTTCAAGCTTATATATTTCAGTACGAGATGTACCTTCTAGCATTTTTTTATAAATCGATTTTTCATTAAGACTCGAGAGGAATTCTCTGTCAGCTTGATTGCGCACTCCCGCATTTCGAGCAACGAATCTAGAAGGCGTTCCATCAACTCCGACATAGGTGTAAAAGCCTTGCTCATTTTTCTGCAAAATGTAGCCATCCACTGTTTCATAAAAATGAAAAAGCTCATCGCCCACTTGACGAACCATAACGGAACTGCCATCGGGCTGTTTCAACGAAAATGTTGCATTACTTGCAGGATTTGCAAAACAGAGTGCCGCAAAGGCCAATAATGGCAGCACAATCCGAATTAATTTCATCACTCTCCTCCTAATTATTTTTCGTGATTCAGAAGGAAAGATAATAAATATTTTTTAGGAGTCATGCCTCAAAGAGGAATAACACCGTCTAAGTTCTAGTAGCTGCGACGAAGTCGCCTAGTAATGGATTTTTCCTTCAGCGACCTTGCGCAAATGCTGACCATAGGGAGACTTGCCGTACTTGGCAGCGGATTCCAGCAATTTATCCTTGCTAATCCAGCCGTTCTTGTAGGCGATTTCTTCAACTGCGGAAATCTGGATGCCCTGACGGTTTTCGACCATTTTCACGAACTCACCCGCTTCGATAAGGCTATCCATCGTACCTGTATCGAGCCATGCAAAACCACGACCGAGGAGTTTTACGTCAAGTTCACCCTTGTCGAGATACGTCTTGTTGAGATCCGTAATTTCAAGTTCACCGCGAGCGCTCGGTTTCTGCACCTTTGCAAAGCCGGACACGCGATTGTCGTAGAAGTAGAGGCCCGTAATCGCGTAGTTGCTCTTGGGTTCTTTTGGTTTTTCTTCAACAGAAATCACCTTGCCATTTTCGTCAAATTCCACGACTCCAAAGCGTTCTGGATCTTCGACGTAATAGCCAAACACACTTGCACGGCCATTTTCTTCGGCATTTTTCACAGCAGCCTTCAATAGCGGGCTGAAACCGTTTCCGTAGAAGATATTGTCACCAAGCACCATTGCACAACAATCATTTCCGATGAATTCTTCGCCCAGGATAAACGCCTGAGCAAGTCCATCGGGACTCGGCTGCACCTTGTAACTCAAGTTGAGGCCCATTGCAGAGCCGTCACCGAGCAATCGTTCAAAGTTCGGCAAATCCGTCGGAGTCGAAATAATCAAGATGTCGCGAATGCCCGCCAACATGAGTGTTGAGAGCGGGTAATAAATCATCGGCTTATCATAAACCGGCAACAATTGCTTCGATGTGACCATCGTCAGTGGATACAAACGTGTGCCGGATCCCCCAGCGAGTACGATTCCTTTCATAAAATCTCCTTATTCGCAAAAATAGAAAACTTATTACGTTTTATTTTCAAAAAAGTTATCTTTGAGTCATTATGGCAGAGCAAAGCAAGCGGATTCTCAAAGATTTTTTGAATGAACTGGTAGAAAATGCACATGGAAACCGTGCAGATATTTCATCAGAAGACGTTTTGGAACAATTTATGGCATGGGCGGAAGCCCGTGGTACAACGTTATACCCAGCGCAAGAAGAAGCGATTCTTGAACTGCTAGACGGCAAGAACGTCATTTTGAATACACCGACCGGGAGTGGAAAATCCATGGTGGCGCTTGCACTCCATTTTGACAGTCTTGTGCATGGGCGCAGAAGTGTCTATACATGTCCCATCAAGGCTTTGGTGAACGAAAAATGGATGGCTCTCTGCAAGGAATTTGGCGCCGAAAATGTTGGACTTTCGACCGGTGACGCGACAGTCAACCGTGATGCCCCCATCATCTGCTGTACAGCAGAAATCCTTTCGAACATGGCACTCTGCGAAGGCGAAACGCTCTCCATCACCGATATCGTAATGGACGAGTTCCATTACTATTCCGACCGAGAACGCGGTGTCGCCTGGCAGGTTCCGCTTTTGACGCTCCCGCAGTCGCGATTTCTCCTGATGAGCGCGACCGTCGGTGCTACGGAATTTTTCGAACGCGACATGACCAAGCACACGGGCCGTGAGTCCGTAACGGTCCGCTCGACGCAGCGCCCGGTGCCGCTCGACTTTAGCTACAGCACGACAGAAATTTCAACGGAAGTACAAAAGCTTGTGAACGAAGGCAAGGCTCCCGTTTATGTTGTCCACTTTACTCAGGCCGCCGCCGCAAGCAATGCGCAAAATTTCATGAGCCTCGACTTGTGCACAAAAGAAGAAAAAGCCAAGATTAACGAAGCAATTAAGGAAGTCCGATTTGCAAGCCCATACGGCCCGGATGTCAAGCGCTGGCTCAAGCAAGGCATTGGGCTGCACCACGCAGGGCTTTTGCCTAAATATCGCATCCTCTGCGAAAAACTGGCACAGCAGGGACTATTGAAAGTCATCTGCGGAACGGACACGCTCGGCGTTGGCGTGAACGTTCCTATCCGCACAGTACTGTTTACGCAACTCTGCAAGTACAGCGGCGACAAGACCGCGATTTTGACAGCCCGCGATTTCCACCAAATTGCTGGTCGCGCCGGACGAAAAGGTTTCGACAATGTCGGTTACGTTGTCGCACAAGCGCCGGAACACGTGATTGAAAACTTAAAACTCGAAGCAAAGTCTCGCACGACAGGAAAGAAATTCCAGAAACGAAAACCACCCGAGCACGGTTATATTCCCTTCGACGAAAATACGTTCAAGCGTTTGATTGATTCTGCACCGGAGCCGCTCACATCGAGTTTTCAGGTGAATCACGGAATGCTTTTGAACATCTTGAGCCGCCCAACGGACGGCTGCCGAGCCATGCGAGCGCTCCTCAAAGATTGTCACGAGAGTGCGGCGAGCAAAAAGCAATTGCAGCACCGTGCGTTCCTCTTGTTCCGGAGCCTTGTCGAAAAGCACATCATCGAATTCGTGAAACCTGTCGCCGAGGGTTACAGTCACCTGCGTGTAAACATGGACTTGCAAGACGATTTTTCGATGAATCAACCGCTTTCGCTGTACCTACTTGACACGCTCCCGAAGCTCGACAAGGATTCACCGGAATATGCACTCGATGTAATTACCTTGTGTGAAAGCATCCTCGAAAATCCCGAAGCCATCTTGCGTATCCAGTTGAGCAAAGCTCGTGACACCCGCATGAACGAACTCAAGGCTCAAGGCATGGAATACAACCAGCGCCTTGAGGAACTTGAAAAAGTCGAATACCCGAAGCCACTCCGAGACTTTATTTACGACACATTCAATGCGTTTGCCGATGTCCACCCGTGGGTCGATGAAAACATCGAACCCAAATCCATCGTGCGCGAGATGTTCGAGAATTTCAGCACGTTCAGCGGTTACGTCAAGCAGTACAACTTGCAGCGCATGGAAGCGATTTTACTCCGCCACCTGAACGGTGTCTATAAAGTACTTTCGCAGACAGTACCCGACGGTTACAAGAACGAAGAACTCTTGGAAATGCAGGATTACCTCGGTGATATGATCCGACGCGTGGATTCGAGCCTGCTTGAAGAATGGGAAAAGATGGCGCACCCGGAGGATTATCAAAAGCGTTTGGACGAAGGCACCGCCGAGGACGAAGCAGAAAAAGCGTTTGGTGCAGACAAGGCCGCCGCAGACATCACCTACGACAAGAAGCGATTCCTCTCCATGGTGCGTCAGCGCATTTTCCAGATTATGATGAGCCTTTCAAAACAAGATTTCTCGGACGTTCTGGACAGCCTCGCAGACGACCTTGCCGAAGGCGAACTTTTAGCGGATGCCGAAGGCACGCCGTGGACCGAAAAGCGATTGCTAGAAATAATGGCAGCCTACACCGCCGAACACCACAAGTTCCGTATGGACGTGGAAGGCCGCGCCCTCGCCCACACCATCGTCACTTACGATAAGAACATCATGCATATCCAACAAATGCTCCAGGACGAAGAAGATTTCAACGACTGGAGCATCGATTTTACTGTTAATTTAGATGAAAGCCGAGAAGCCGGGATGCCTTTGTTGAAGCTAGCACGCATCGGTGAAGTCTAGGCCCACATAAAAACGCAGCGAACTAAGCCTCGCCGCCGTACTCGAATCCCGCTTCTTCAACTGCTGTTTTTAAAGCGGACTCGTCGATATCATCATCGTCGTGCCATTCCACATGCAACGACTTGCTCGCGACATCGGCTACGGCAAAAACGATTCCATCAAGCGAACGAACCGCTTTTTCAACGCATGCCTTGCAATGGCTGCAATTCATACCGTTCACGCGGTATGTTTTAGCCACAGGTTCGGAATGCTCGTGATGGTCATGCTCACCGTGTTCATTGCATTCACAAGATTCGCCGCATTCGCAACGATCATGTTCGCAAGAGTCCGTGCATTTGCAAGAGTCCGCGCAACCACAGCCGCAACCGCAATGACCGTCGCAACCCTTATGAGCAAATTTGGCATAAATCATGAAAGCAGCCAAAAGTCCCGCACAAATGTAATCGAACACGCCTAACGCTCCGTGACCATGACAATCCGCAGCACCTTGCGGAAGCATCGCCGAGAGGAACGTATCCATAAAGAACGTATCGACAATAAAGCCAAAGAACATCGCGCCAAAAGCAATCGAGAACAAGTACGCCGCAAGAGTGCGCTTGCCAAAAGCTTTACCGACCACAAGCATCGAAGCAATACTCGTTGCAGGGCCCGCCATCAAAAGCACAAGAGCCGCCCCCGGAGTAATTCCCTTTGCAACAAGCGCAAGCGCCAGCGGGATGGAACCTGTAGCACACGTGTACATCGGCATCGCTAACAGCAGCACGCAAACCATGCAAAGGATCGGTTTTTCACGCAACGCAAGGAACAGTTCATTTGGTACAAATGCAGATATCAACGCACCAAGCACAAGACCAATCATGAGCCACTTGCTCACATCGCCCACCATATTGACTAAGCCATAGCGGAAGGTTTCCTTAATTTTTTCCGTAAAGGTCGCATCACGAGTGGCCTGATTGCCGCAACAACAACCATGTTCGTGACCGTCACATTCGCAATCGTCGTCGCAATCATCGTGGTCGCAGCATTCACAATGGTCATCGTGGTCACCGCATTCGCAGTGGTCATGGTGATGATGTTCGTGTTTTACAGCCGAATGGTCGTGCAATTCAGCACTGTCCGCAGATTCTCCACGCGTTGCAAAGTTCGTCAATACTCCGCCAAATAGCGCCGTCGCAAAAGCGGCCACCGGTCGCAGAATTGCAAACGGAAGGCCTAACAACGAATACGTTGCCAAGATAGAATCCACACCCGTCGCAGGTGTCGAAATCAAAAAACTCACGCTAGCACCCTTGCTTGCGCCCTCCTTACGGATTGCAATCGACGTCGGAATCACGCCACAACTGCATATCGGCAGAGGAACACCGAACAATGCCGCCCACAGTACCGATGCAAAATTCGACTTCGCAATCTTGGGTACATACAAATGATTCGGCACCCACACATGCAAAATTCCCGCCAGCAAAAAGCCAAGCAAAAGAAACGGAGCCATCTCCGAAAACAGAGTGATAAATTCCCTAACAAATTCTAAAACAACGTTCATCGTTAACCCTTCTTCTTGTGTAAAATATGTGCGAGGCCAGTATTGAAAATCTCGCCAATATGCTCATCGTCGAGCGCATAATAAATCTTGCGCCCGTCACGAGTCGGTTTCACAAGATTTGCCGTACGCAAAATGCGTAACTGGTGGCTCACCACGGACTGTTCCAAATTCAATTTTTCGGCAATGGCGCTTACGGACATTTCACCAGAAAGCAACAGATGAATGACGCGAATGCGAGTCGTATCGCCAAAAAATTTGAAAAACTCCGAAAGTTCGAAAAGCGTATCCAACGAAATGTTTTGCATCATCGGCTCTTTTTTCATAGAAATTCCCGTTTTTATAAATTGAATACATGAACAACAATTCATATATACATATATCAATGTATTTTGTCAAGCAAAAATTCATCTATTTCCGACCATTTGGAGTAAATTGCGTCAAAACAGATTATATTGTTTATTATATTTTCATTACAATTAAAAGGTTCCTCAAGGGCACCATATTAGAAAGGAGTTTTTATGAAGAAAATTGCAGCCGGTCTCTTGACCGCATTCTGCGCCACGGCGTTTTCCTTCGCTCAGACAGCAGAGCAAGTCGCACAAGACAACCGGGTTGACGCCCAACCCGCAGCACAAGCTCCAATCGAAACGCAAACGGTGGAGACAGTCGCTGAACCACAACAGACGTCAACCGTACAAACCAACATCAGCGCAACAAACGCGAACGTATCTAATGTGACCAACGTGACAACCGTGACAAACATCACAAACGTCAACGCAAGCAACAGTAGCAAAAGCAACGATGACCCGATGCCCATCGACGAGCAACCCGCTCCGGCACTAAAACAGGCTCCAATCAGCATCGGTGCACGCGCAGCATTCATTTACGGAAACATGTGGGGATTTAAAGACCTAAAATCCGACGGACTTGAACCTCCTACAGGTATTGGCGGTGAATTTGGTATCACAGCCCGTTTCAGCATGGTCGATGGACTCCAGTTCTCTCCAGAAATTTTGTTCCGCATATTCAACCTGAGTCATGACGAAGACGAAATCGAAAGATGCTACAACCAGACGTTCCTCGATTTCGCATTTTATATTCGAGGAGTCTTCGGCGGCGGATTCTTCCTTGAATTTGCACCTCAAATTTCCATCAACACAAGTGCCGAATATACTTATGACGGAGCTAAAAACGACTTTGAAAGAATTGAGCAGTCGACAGCCGAATTTGGTCTCGACGTGGGCGTTGGTTACTACGTTTTGAACAACTTAAGCCTAAACTTCCGTTGGTACTTGGGACTTACCGAAGTTTTCCCCGATGTAAAGTATGAAGGCGACATGAACTCTATAAAAGAAGAAAAGAGCAAAGATAATGTCAGCTGGGCAACCATCAACTTGAAGGGAGCCCATACAATGATGTTCAAGTTCGGCGTCACCTACTGGTTCCTCTAATTCAAACATAATGAGTTCGCTCGAATCTTTACACTTGCAACCAGTCCTTTCGACTAAAGGTATGCGCAATATCGATACCGCGTCAAAGGAATTTTATGCAAAACAAAATACGAGTGAACCTTCAGAAAAAGAAATAATCCAAAGCGGTTACACGCTGATGAAAGAAGCGGGTGCCGCACTATTCAAGTTTGTCCAAGCCAAAGCTCTAGAACCCATCGCCATTTTTATTGGCGGCGGGAACAACGGCGGGGACGGACTCGTTCTTGCAAAGCTCCTTTTGCAATCCGGAATCAAAAGTTCTGTTTTCAGCCTTGCAAGTACAGACAAATTCAAAAACGAAGCAAAATTAGCACTAGACGATTTTTTAGACGCGGGCGGGACAATCGAACAGAAAACGCCCGACGGGTTGGCCAACTTTAAACTCGTGGTTGATTGCATACTCGGCAACGGAGCGCATGGTGTATTGCGTCCAGAGTTCGCTGCTGTTGTGCAAACCATCAACGAAAGCGGACTTCCTGTAATCGCCGCGGATGCGCCCACGGGCTACGATTCCTCAGCGCATGTTTGCAATGATATTTGCATTCACGCAGACGAAACAATGTTGTTCGGGTTTCCGCGGTTGGACGCTTACACAAAGGAAGGCGGACCAGCATTCGGAAATGCGGTCATTGCGCCGCTGAGCTACCCCGCTGAAATCATTCAACAGTTCGATGAAAAAGTTTATCTCGTCGCAGAAGAGGCGATTCCACAACTTTTGCCCAAGCGAGATGAGTGGGGCGATAAGCGGAATCAGGGGACAGCCCTGATTATAGCAGGCTCCAAGGATATGCCAGGCGCCGCAGCACTTTGTACAGAATCGGCTCTTCGCAGTGGTGCGGGACTTGTCACGCTTGCCACGACTGAGGCGATTACGCCGATTATCCAAGCTAAACTTTCGGAACCTGTATTTTGCAGTCTAGAAGATTGCTCTAATTTTAACGGGACTCTGCAACCGCAACACATCCCGACGATACTCCAGCGCGCCAAACACGCAAGCGCAATTGCCATCGGTCCAGGACTTTCTACAAACCTTGGCACAGTCCAAGCTGTCATCGAGCTACTCCCGCAATTAAATACACCAACCGTTATTGACGCCGACGCACTGAACGCCATCGCGACATTGAACAAGAACACAGCAAAAGGCGCGGCAAATGACAGCACGGTGGACCGCGCGGCAACGGACTGTGCGGCAATCCAGTATTTGAAAGACTCGCAAGCGCCCGCCATTTTAACGCCGCATGTAAGGGAATTTGCACGACTCTTCGGCGCACTTCCAGAAAACAGTTGCGACATCCCGAGCTATTTGAAAAACATTTCCGCAAGCACGAACAAAGTTATTTTGCTAAAAGGCGCACCAACGTATATCGCCGTTCCCGACGGTCGCGTATTCGTGATTCCCGCACACAACTCAGGGCTCGCCAAGGGCGGCTCCGGCGACGTTCTTACGGGAATCATTGCGGCCCTGCTCGCACAAGGTTTACCGATTGCAGAAGCAGCCGTACTCGGCGCATTACTGCACCAAAAAGCAGGTCGCATAGCCCGCGAAAAACTCGGCGCATTCAGCATGCTCCCAAGCGATGTCATCGCCTCACTGCCGCAGGCGTTTAGCTGTTAATCCATGGATTGCCGCGCCCCTTTTAGGGGCTCGCAATGACGTTATACTAAATCATCTCGGCCACGAGCTTGTCGAGTGCAGCTTCGGATTCGGCGCTGAGCGTCGATTTTACCGTCACGACCGTTTCGGCGAGCGTCACGTTCTTGAGCGTGGCGAGGATTTCCGTCATCTTCTTGGCGGCCATCGGGGCCCACGTGCCGTTTTCCACGACACCCACCTTGCGGTTGCTGTAATTCTTTGCCTTCAGGTGGTTGAGAAAATCTTCCATCACCGGGAAAAGTCCTGCATCGTACGTGGGAGCGGCCACCACCATGCGATCGTAACGGAAAGCATCTTCGATGACTTCGGCCATATCGCTGCGAGCAAGGTCAGAGACAACGACCTTCTCGACACCGGCAGCCTTGAGCTTTTCGCCGAGCAATTCCGCGGCCTTCTTGGTTCCGCCGTAAATCGAGGCGAATGCCACGAGCACGCCCTTGTCTTCGGGAGCGTAGCTGCTCCAGGTGTTGTACTTGTCGATGTAGTAGCCGAGATTTTCGGTGAGCACCGGGCCATGCAGCGGGCAAATCGCCTTGATGTCAAGCGCGGCAGCCTTCTTGAGCACCGCCTGCACCTGGTTGCCGTACTTGCCCACGATATTGAAGTAGTAGCGGCGGGCTTCGCATGCCCAGTCATCCGGGTCGGCATCATACACGCCAAACTTGCCGAACGCATCGGCCGCAAACAACACCTTTTCACTCTGTTCGTAGCTGAACAGGACTTCGGGCCAGTGCACCATCGGGGCACTGATAAACTGCAGCGTATGCTTGCCGAGCGCAAGCATTTCGCCTTCCTTCACAGTCTGCGTTTTAGTCGTTGCGGGCAGCGTCATGAACTGCGGCAGGAGCGCGAAAGCCTTCGCAGAGCCAACCAAAGTCGCTTCTGGGTACTTCGCGACAAAGTCCGCAATGCCGCCTGCATGATCCGGTTCCAAGTGATGAATCACGAGGTAATCCGGCTTGCGACCCGCGAGAGCCGCATCCAGATTGGCAAGCCACTCGCCCACCTTGTGCGCATCGACCGTATCCGTCACAGCAATCTTTTCATCAACAATTACATACGAATTGTACGCCATGCCCTCAGGCACCACATACTGACCTTCGAACAAATCCAAATCGCGGTCATCGACACCGATGTACTTAATATTTTCGCTAAAGTTCTTCATGGTTCTTTCCCTGTATTTTTTTCAATTCTTTTTATTCTCTTTTTCAAAAGAAATACAATCAAACATAAAAGAAGATAGATAAAAAAGATAATCAGCACTGCAAAAAGTCAAACATGTCCCTAGAAACAAACAAATAGATACCTGCTGCGACAGATACCATAATCAAAAACACATCATCGCTTAGTTTCCATCCTCTTTTGAATGACATATTTTTTAATCCTTCACGCAACGGACAGAGAACCCGTAGTTCTTATCGCCGTAGTCTAGTTTCGTGATGTTGTTGCCATAGCCCACGTACATACCATATGCGCAGATACTAGTGCTCTCCGTAGAACTCCAGAAGATCGTTTTCTTGCCCTCATCGTAGTAATACCCATCGCTACGACCGTTGCCAGCCGGCAACGCCGAGAATCCGAAAGAGTCAGCACCGTTGCCGCAATCACCATCATCGTCATTCCAACCGTTAGAGGACTTCAGTTTCATGTCGGCTCCTTGCCATTGCCAGTATTTTTCCTTATCCTGTGTTCCTCCCACTGTCTTGAGCAACATTTCGAACTCGGCCATTGTAGGCAGATGCCAGCCTTCAGGGCATACGCCGCGCACAGGGTATGTCGGCGAGCAGTCGCCATAGTAGCCGCAGCCACGGCCATTCGTACTCCACTCACCCACACTATCCATCGCGGCATCCCATGTATAAAGACTTCCGTACTTGGCGCAATACTTTGCAGAATCATTGTAGCAGTAGCTATCCACGGTTTCGTAGTTGAGGTTCTCCGCCATCCAGGTCTGCGTGCCGATTGTCACCGTCTTGTACGTTTGGCCGTCGCGGGAATCCTTAATACAGTTTACGTCTGTTTTCACATCACACTGCACCCTTTTATATTCTGTACCGTTGCTCAACGGCAAGACATCGCTGGACGATGAAGTTTCAACTTCACTGCTACTGGACTCACTTGTCTCGCTAGAACTCGACTGTAGTGAAACACTGGAACTGCTATCGTTCTTTTGGCTCGAGGACGAAGATTCCTCACTGGATGAACTCGACGATTTCGCAGAACTGCTCGTCATGGCGGACTCCGAGCCGCCATCCCCCTGCTTTTGGCTGGAAGAGGTGCGGAGATCCCCGGACGAGCCGGGGATGACAGAAGAAGACGAGCGCACATCGCCGCAGTCTTCGCAGACGCTAGAAGATGAATCGTCCGAAAGCTGGGCCGAGACGCCGCTATCATCGTCACCACAGGCGATAAATGATAACGCCAACAGGAATGGTGCGAAACCCGCAATCTTTTTCATAAACATCTCCTTCCCATACGTTCCATTGGAAGCATATATAATATTTTTTCTACATTCAGGTTATGCCAAAGACTTTACTATTGCTTGATTCGTTCGCGCTCGCGTTCCGCATGTTCTACGCCTACAGCCAGAATCCGCTCGTCAACAGCAAGGGCGAAGAGGTTTCCATGACGCACGGCTACTGGGGTGCGGTGTTGCGCATTTTGGCAAAGCACAAGCCCACGCATTTTGCGATTGCACGCGATGTCGCGCACACGAAGACTTTCCGCCACGAACTTTACCCGGACTACAAGGCTAATCGCGGCCCGATGCCCGAAGAAATGGCAGCGCAGATGCCGCTCCTTTGCGAATCCTTGGAAGCAAGCGGCATTCCGCTTTTGTCGGAACCCGGTTACGAAGCCGACGACGTGATGGCCAGTGCCGCCGAAGCCGCCGTGAACGCCGGTTTTGACCATGTCGTGATTATCAGTAAAGACAAGGACATGTCGCAAATCGTGACTGATAAAATTCACCTTTTCCATTTGGAAAAAGGCGCCGACGGCATTGATTTTGGGCCGCAGCAAGTCCTCGAAAAATACGGCATTCCGCCTGAAAAAATCCGCGACTATCTCGCGCTCATGGGCGACTCTAGCGACAACGTTCCGGGCGTCCCGAAAGTCGGGCCGAAAACCGCAATTCAGCTGTTGACTGAATACGGCGACATGGACAACATTTACGCAAACCTCGACAACATCAAAAAGAAAGGTTTGCACGACAATCTCGCGAACAACAAGGAACAGGCGTTTCTGAGCCGCGAACTCGTGACGTTACAGACAAAGCGTGCCTACAGCGGGAACCTTGACGCACTTGAATTCTGCGGCATCCACAGCGATACGCTCGAAAACATTTTCAGGGAACACGAAATCAACAGTCTCGTTCGTTTGCTAGAAAACGTTCCGAGCAAGACAGGATTTGTGCGCAACTCCGACAGCGACTCTGGCGATTCTTGCGGTTGCAACAGCCCTTCGGCAAGCACTTCGGCAAGCTCAGTGTACCACTCAGGGAGCACAAACAACAAGGTTGGTGCCTGTACTGAGCCGAGTCGAAGTAAGCCAGCCGAACCACCCGCCGACCTTCCTCCCACCTACATCTGCGTCGATAACGAAGAAACCTTCGAACAGATGAAGAAGGAATTTGACGCAGCAACCGAAATTGGCATTGATACAGAAACAGACGGACTCGACCCGATGCAGTGCAGCATTGTCGGACTTTGCCTTGCCGCAGCCGCAAAAGACGGCAGCGTCCCCAAGGGTTATTACATTCCACTTGGGCATACCGACGATATCGGATTTCCGTACCCCGCCGGCAAGGGCGGCAACTTCGACTTTAACGCCACCAAGAAGTGGTTTATCGATTTTTGGAACGATTCTTGCACACTCCCCGATGGTGAATCCAAGCAGCAGCCCGACGACGGTTCAAAAAGCGCGGACGCTTGCAATAGTGGCGCAACTTTCGAAGCATGCAAGCGCTCCCTTGTTTTCCACAACGCCAAACGCGCCCTCGTGTTCCACAACGCCAAATTCGACTTGCACGTTCTCGCTCGCACGTTCGGTCTCACGCAAAAGCAAATCGACTCCGCAAACATTGTCGATACGCTGATTGCCGCATGGATGCTCTCGCCCGGCCAAACCGGGCTCGGCCTTGACAACCAAGTGATGCAACTTTTGCAGCACGAGATGATTCCCATCGAAAACCTCATCGGGCGTGGCAAAAACCAAATTACGTTTAACCGCACGAACATCAAAGACGCAACCGAATACGGCGCCGAAGACGCCGTCTATACGCTCCGCTTGTGGAAACCGCTCCGCGCCAAGTTGCAAAAATACGACTACGAAAAGTACTTCTTCAGCCAAGAAATGCCGCTCCTCAAAGTACTTTACCAGATGGAAGGCGTTGGTGCTTTTGTCGATACAAAAGTCTTAAAAGAACTCGAAGTCAATTTGCAGCACCGCATCGAAAAGCTGGAAAAAGAAATCTGCGACATGGCAGGTTGCGAATTCAACATCGGCTCGCCCAAGCAGCTCGGCGAAGTGCTCTTTGACACGCTCGGCCTACCCGAAATCAAGAAACGCAGCACAGACGCCGCCGTCCTCGAAGAACTCAGCTTCCGCAGCGCACACCCGATTGTCTTTGCGGTTATCGAATACCGCGAACTCAAGAAAATGCAGAGCACTTACGTCTCCGTGCTCCCCACACTTGTGAATCCGGACACCAAGCGCATTCACACAAGCTTCATCCAGTGGGGCACTGCGACCGGACGCCTTTCGAGCCGCGACCCAAACTTGCAAAACATCCCTGTCCGTAGCGACCTCGGCAAGCAAATCCGCGCCGCATTCGTGCCGCAGAACCCGAACAACGTGATTCTCGCCGTCGATTACTCGCAAATTGAACTCCGTATGCTCGCCCACCTGAGCGGGGACGTTGCCCTCATCGAAAGCTACAAGGAAGGCATCGACATCCACGCCCGCACGGCCGCCGCCATCAACCGCGTGCCGCTGGACAGCGTGACCGCCGACATGCGCCGCGACGCAAAGGTCGTGAACTTCGGCGTGCTCTACGGCATGACAGCCTTCCGCCTTTCCCGCGACCTGAAAATCCCGATGTCGCAAGCCAAGAGTTTCATTGACGGCTACTTCGAAATGTACCAGGGCGTGCAAAAGTTCATCGACGACACTAAGGCCGCAGCCCACCGCGACGGCTATGTGGAAACGCTTTCGGGCCGCCGCCGCTACATCGCAGGCATCGACTCCAGCGACCGCATGGAATCGCAAATGGCAGAACGCATGGCCGTGAACACCCCCGTGCAAGGTTCCGCCGCCGACCTCATCAAAATTGCCATGATCCGCATCCAGAAGCGCATCAACGACGAAAACCTCCCGCTCCGCATGATGCTGCAGGTCCACGACGAACTGGTTTTCGAGTGCCCGCGTGAACAGGTGGAAACGCTCTCGCAAATGGTCAAGTCCGAAATGGAAGGCGCCATGGAACTTAAAGTTCCGCTCGTCGCCAGCGTCGGATTCGGCAAAAACTGGCTCGAAGCGCATTAAAGTTCGCGCATTCCCCGCATAGCCCCATGTTCTCAAAAAAAGTTCTCAAAATACTTGCAATTTTCATCACACAAAAACTTACAAACTTAATATTTTTCGTAACTTACCGATTTCTCTGTTGCGTTTTCAAACGTAATCATGTATATTAAGGTAAAGATTACGGGTGTTTTCTTTAACGAGTATGAGAATAAGGGATGTTTGGGAAATCACTGGAGATGTTCTCAAAAATTTCTAAAAATCATTAAGAGAACCACGGCAAAGACACCCACAACAAGTTACTATAAGGAGTCTTCGACATGAGATTCAATACCTTTGGCATCGCCGCAAGCTCACTGCTCTTAGCCGCAGCTTCGGCTTTTGCGCTTCCCAAGGCAACCGAAATTTTCCCCAAGATGGGCCTCGGCTACAACATCGGCAACACGATGGAAGTGCCAAAGAACCCGACACTATGGGGAAACCCCTTCCCGGACGCAGCCTACGTGAAGGCAATCAAGGACGCCGGTTTCAACACGGTGCGCATCCCTTGCGCCTGGAATAGCCACTCCTCTAACGGCACAATCAACGCCGGCTGGCTCGACTCCGTCAAGACTGTCGTCGATCTCGTCATCAGCAACGGCATGTACGCCATCTTAAACAGCCACTGGGACGAAGGCTGGCTCGAAGACCACGTGTTCGACGGTGAAGGCTACGACAAGACCGGTCTCGTGAACAGCTCCGCAGCAGCAGTCGCCGCCAAGCAGGAATCTTACTGGAAGCAGATCGCCACCAAGTTCGCTGAATATGACGAGCACTTGATTTTCGCCTCCGCCAACGAACCGGGCGTGAACGACCCGTGGAACGGCGGTGCCGATAACGGCCAATGGGCATTCGATTCCAAGCGCATGACCATCCTCAAGCAATTCCATGAAGCATGCCTCAAAGGAGTGCGCTCCACCGGCGGCAACAACGCCACACGCATCGTGGTCGTGCAGTCTCCGCGTACCGAAATCGACAAGGCTCCGCTTCTATCCGAGCAGTACCCGACCGACCCGGCTGGCGACGGCTACACCATGGCCGAAGTCCACTTCTACCCCTACCAGTTCTCGCTCATGACTAGCGGCGACGAAGAATGGGGCAAGATGTTCTACTACTGGGAAGACCAGACTCCAGGTAACGACGCCGCACACACCTGCTCCGGCTCCGCACTCGGTTCCAAGCAGTCCATCGACAAACTGTTCAGCGGACTCAAGACACGTTTCTACGACAAGGGTATCCCGGTCGTGATTGGCGAAATGGGCGCCGTCAAACGCCTCGACCTTCTCTCCGGTGACAATCTGAAGGCTCACTTGAAAGCTCGCGCAGCCTGGTACGGCTACACGGTCGCCGCCGCAAAGAAGAACGGCCTCGTCCCCTGCGTATGGGATACCGGTGACGAAGGCGACGGCAACTTCACAATCATCCGCCGTCAGGTGAACAAGTTCGGCGGCAAAGTCGGCGATATCACCGACGTCGAAACGCTCAACGCCATGCGCGAAGCTTACGGCCAGGCCGCAGTTCCGGGCAATTCCATCGATTCCACCGTCAAGGAAAACACACAAATTCTCGATGGCGACATGGCCCTCCACATCTCTTACAAGACAGTTCAAGCGGACACCAGCGAAGCAGGCACCATGCGTATCGACCTCAGCAAAGACTGGAGCCAGTACGTCGCCATTTCCTTCGACTTGCGCGCCGCTGGCGAAATCGCAGGCCCGTGCATGGACAAAACCCGCGACGGTTGCGGTGATTACGGCTGGGCAAGCGTTTCCCTCTTCAACATGAGCGGCGAATGGAAATGGAACGAAGTCTCTCTCGGTAACGTCGAAGACCTCGGCACCCTCAAGAACTACAAGATTGAATTCGGCGACGGCGAAGGCAAACTCGCTTTCGAAAATGCGGCCAAGATGAACGCCATCGGCATCAACCTCTACGGCACACAGTTCACCGGCGACATGTACCTCGACAACATGCTCCTCTGGAAAGCCGACGGTACCGCCGACACACTCCAGGACTTCAACACCAAGAAGCCGAAACTCGAAGGCACCGCCAAGGGCGAACTCATCAAGGCGAACGCCACGGGCGACTGGGGCGCAGACACCAAGAGCGGCATCTGCATGCCACGCGTAAGAACAGCATCCAAGATGCTCGTGAACGTGCAGCCGGGTTCTGTTTACGCCACATTCAACGCAAGCAAGGCCACCCGCGCAACCGCAATGCTCATGAATTCCATGGGCCAGGTCATCGCCCAGCAGGCCTTTAACGCCACCGCAGGCGCAAACGAAGTCAAGCTGAATACAAACTTCCGCGGTCCGGCAGTTCTTATCGTCAAGATGGGCAGCCAGAAGAGCGTGCAGCAAGTCAAACTCCGCTAACACTCGGCATTGACCGCAAAAAACTCCCTAGCATGTTGGAGTGTTTATGCAAGGGACCGCACAGACGAGAAAATTTCTCTGTTGTTTGGGAAAGGGCCCGGCTTTCGCCGGACCCTTTTTCTTTTCCTCCTAACAAATTACCATTCAGATTGCCAATCGCGTATGAACGCACCATTTTCATCAATAAACATCATGTTGATGGCGCCAATGCCAAATCTATAATCATCGTCCCCTTCATCTTGAATTTTCAGCCTTACAGAAATCGTTTGCTTAGCAGCATTTTCCACTTTTTCTTCAATACGAGACGCTTCGTAACTTCCATGCACCATCATCTTGGTCACGTCACTCATGTCATTTATTTCACCTTCATAAGGAGCAATACGGTCCTTAGGCAAGTTGAAATGGCCCCAATCTATGCATCGTTTTACAGCCTTTCGAGAGCTAGGCAATTTCGCCCACGGCAAGCCATCCGACGTATCGCTTACAACCAGTTCAACCCTTATGGGTATTTCCGAATAATATTCAAAACAGACCGCATTCCAATTCGATATATCAACAGGTAATGGTTTTCCAGAAGCATCCTTAGCGATTCCAAAGCCGAGCGACACATACGGATCCGTCTGGCTAGAACCCTTCTTCAGGGATGCAACGCCGCAAACACCCTTGCACGATTCTACAACCGGAGTCAACGAATTTTCCGCACCTAGCGCCACCGGCCATTTTACAGACGACATCCCGCCAACATCTTCGTCCGCAGACCAATACCAACGGCCATCTTCCACGGCATTTTTCGGCCAAACGTTTTCAGCATAATATGATGTTTTAACCCGGTCCGGATTTTTAGTTGGAGTCCACAAAACTCCGTCATAGCCGTACAGAACAAACTCACCTGACGAATCGACCACTCCAGCACCACCTGCAGATTCCGGGCCTTCTACTTCCGGTACACCGTCCACCTTTGTTCCAAAATACTTGATATTGAACTTATATTGCCCAGGTTCATATTGAATCCTGAACATCAGACCAATCAACTGTTTAGCGGCCTTTTTCCCAGGTTCCGCGTTCCATCCATCAGGAAAATCCTTTTTCCAACGAGGGAATTTAAACTCGCTCCAACGAAGGCATTTAGTAACTTCCTCAAGTGCTTTCGGCAAATACACAACAGGGAAGCCAAAGCCGTCTTCTAGCAACTCTCCTAGCGAATCTCCCAAATCAAGCACCAGTGTGGGAGCAGCATCAGAAGTATACGTAATGCAAACGCCCTTCCAATCAGAGACATCCACCGGAACGGGCTCACCCGCCTCATCCCTGGCCATCACAAAGCCAACACCAGCATACGGATGGTAAGTCATCGATCCCTTTTTCAAATCGGCGATACCGCAAATGCCTTGGCATGTGTCAATAACGGTAGAAAGAGAGTCCGCATCGCTACCCAACGCTACAGGCCATATTATAGAAGACTCTCCGCCCTTCACTTCATCTGCTCCGCGAGCTTCCCAGAACCAATGGCCATCCGCCTGTTCATTCGCAGACAAACGAGCCGCATAGAGCGCCGAGTTCACACGGTAATCGCCCGCAAGAGGATTCCACAAATCATATTCATTCAGTCCAAAACTTCCCGAAGAAGATTCCTCTACTGAACTTGACGATCCCAACGCCATCGGATTCGGTTCCGTCGAAGTACCGCTGATATTTCCGTTATCTCCAGAGCATGCGGCAAGGCTCAGCGCTATCGCGCCACAAGCCGTATAAAGTTTCTTATTCATCTTTAGCCTCCTTGTTTCCAACAACCTCTTTAGAAAGAGGGAAGATTTGTAAATTCATCCTGTAAACTTGCGTCACACCGGTGCACGCCTCGGCAATCGCCGTTATCCTTTTCCGGCACGCATCCAATTCCGCAACAATTTGTTCGTAAGTTTCGCGATTGATTCCCATCGTGACGCCGGTAATGTTGCGTTCGCTTGACGTAAAACGGTCGAGCGAATCAATCGCCAAATGACCCATTTCACGGTGCATCGAACGGAGCGCAAGCGGAAGCCCTTCCCTAGAGCCTTCTACAGACTTTTCCGTCTGCACATAAATGTTTTCGCCAACTTGCTTGAGGAACCCGGCGCGTTCCAAAAAGGCAAGCGACTTACGGACTTCAAGCGCAGAGATTTCTTGCGTGCACATCTTGGCGATTTCACCAGGCATCGCACCGGGCATTATCGGAGCAAGTTCTCGCACAACAGAATTTTTCCAGCTGTCGTAATACTCGAAAGCATCCTTATCGACAATGCGCACCTTATGATCAAGGGCGATCGAGTGCATTTGTTCTAAGAACTTTTTCTTCGCATCGTCCGTCTTGGCATTGCCAAATTGGACCATCGCCTCGAAGTAGGTCTCTTCATAACCGGCAAGCCCAACGGCGGCAGCCACGCGTCCCATAGTCACTTTGCTGAGGTTCGTCTTTCCACAGCAAACATCCTTGAGGTACGACGGCGAAACAAAGCCCGCAATCTTCGCAAACTCGCGCCAAGAGAATGCCGAAGTGCGCTTGCGTTCTTCGTAGTAGTCGCTCAGATAAGCGTGATAATCTTGATATTCAACTATTGGTTTCATGGTAACAAATATACGTTCCTAAAAATCAAAAGTCAATAGTTTAGAGTACATTTTTTATTATTTTTTTATAAAATAAGCATTTTTAATAAAAATAAAAACGTGTTTTTAGCTTATATAGTACACCCTGTACTGTATACGGCACGCCATCATACGCTAAGGTCGGCAAATCCGTCAAACCACCGGAATTGGCGACGGCGCCTCAATAAATTTTCTCTGTCGTACGAAAAGGGCCCGGCTTTCGCCGGGTCCTTCTTTTCCTCCCCACTATAATTTTCTAATTGCGATTCGATCCAAGGGCCTTTATATCGAAAGCTCCCACATTGCCATTTTCGCCTTCGATAATGAACCTGACCGCTACAGCCCTTTTGGCAACATCTTCGCCCGATATCCTGTACTTTTCGGGATTCGGCAACTTGTCCAAATAAGGCTGGGTGAATTCATTCCATTTATAGCACTTAACGATTTCTAAAGAAGTCGTTTTGGGTAAAACAACAGAAGGCCATTTATAAATATCCAAGTCCGCATCTTCGATAGCGCTTCCCGAAGTCAAGGTATCCGTGCTCATTTCCAACGACACCGGATCCAAATCCATCCTTATAGGATGATCCGACTTATAGGTAACACAGATTCCGCCCCAGTTAGAGATATCGACCGGCACGCCCTGGTTAGAATCATTTTGAGCAAGCTGGAACCCAAACAACGCATACGGCTTTCTAGAAAGTTCGCCCTGGTCCAATATGACATTAAAGCAGCATAGGCTACCGCACGCATCGACAATCACATCAAAAGGCGCAACGTGTCCATCGTACTGATCGCTCCAATACCAATCAAAAATCGAACTCCCGCCTTCATTTCGATCCGTGTACTCGAACCATTGACCATTTCGCAAATGGCTCCACGAAGAATCCGCGTAAAGAGTCGTTTTGACATTAGTCTCACGAGCCTGACCATCCCACAAATCACGGGGATAATCGTCACCTGCATACACGTTCCCAAACGGATCGGTTCCCGAAGAAGAACTGGACAACGGTTCGGAATAAGTCCCTAACGACATGATATTGAACTTATATTCTCCAGGTTGCCCCGCAAATTCGATCCTAAACGCAACTAGCTGTTTTGCGGCTTTCGCTCCCACATCGGTTTTCCAGTATTCCGGTTCATCTTGCATCCACGAAGGTATCTGGAAGTCGCTCCATTTACGGCATATCGTCTTAGGTTCACCATCCTTTGTTCTAGGCAAAGCAACAGCCGGATAAGCGAAAGTGGGCCAAAGCCTTTCATCAAGTAAATCCAACGAGTCGCGGACAGCCAATTGCAAGCCAAACGCTTGATCCGATGTAAGAGTTACGCAAATACCACCCCAATCAGAAACATCGACTGGAACAGGATTGCCACTACTATCCTTCGCAAGCGTAAAGCCGACATACGCAAAAGGATTTTCTTCTGCCCCAGTAGAACTTTCTTTCAAAACGACTGTCCCACAAATGCCATTGCACGCTTCAACAATAGCCCGTTCGTCTTTCGAGCTCACATAATCCATCGGCCAAACGATAGACGACGAGCCCCCATTTTCGGCATCCGTTGCCATTACCCAGTGGCCATCAGTTTTTGCACCCGCCGGCAACGATGCCGCATAGCGAGCAACATTAACGGTAAAATCGCCCGCACTCGGATTCCACAAATCGCCATTAAGCTCATAACGCCCCGACGAAGATTCCACTACCGAGCTCGACGAAGCCACGGGAACAGAACTCGACGAAGAATTATACGCCAACAGCACATTGGGATCTTCCGATGAGCCCGATACATTACTGTCCGAGCAGCCCAAAGCCGCAAGCGAAAGCGCTCCGGCGCACGCCATATATAGTCTCTTATTCATACTATTCCTCCGTTTCACATACGACTCTTTGAGTCAAAGGGAAAAAATGTAAATTCAATCTGCAAACCTGATCCAGCTTACCGCACCTCGCCGCTATAGAAATAACCTTCTTGCGGCAAGCATCGAGTTCCTTCACGATTTCTTCGTAGCCTTCACGGTTTACACCTAAAGTAACGCCAGTGACGTTGCGGTCTTCGGGGCCAAACCGGTCAATAGATTCTATACCAAGGCGCCCCATTTCACGATGCATCATGCGGATCGCAAGTGTGAGGCCTTCCTTGGAACCTACAACCGCCTTGTCGGTCTGCTCATAAACATTCTCGCCAGTCTTTTTTAAGAATCCCGCCTTTTCCAAAAAGGCAAGAGACTTGCGGACTTCTAGCGCAGAGATTTCCTGGCAGCACATCTTCGCCATGTCACCCGGCATGGCACCCGGCATCATCGGAGCAAGTTCGCGCACCACCGGATTTTTCCAGCTGTCGTAATATTCGAACGCATCCTTGTCAACTACGCGCACTTGGTTCGCTGCTGAAATCGCCATCATCTTATCGAAGTAAACTTTCTTGACATCGTCTTTCTGAGCATTGACAAAGTTCACCATCGCTTCGAAATATTCAATCTCATAGCCGACAAGACCCATCGCAACCGCCACACGATTCATCGTCACGCGGCTCAGGCTGCTTTTGCCATCACAAACAAGTTTCAAGTACGAAGGCGACGTGAACCCAGCAATCTTCGCAAACTCGCGCCAAGTAAAAGCCGAAGTTCTCTTACGTTCTTCGTAATAGTCCGCCATGTAGGCTCGGTAATCTTTATATTCAACAATCGGTTTCATATTGACTAATATACATCCATCAAAATCAATTGTCAATAGAAAATGATACAAAAATCATTAATTTTAGCAAAATGTGACAATTTTTACTAAATCTAAAACGTCTTGCATGTCTTAAATGATACAAATGTATCATTTATAAAAAAATCGTCGCAGTTTGACCTGCGACGACTCCTAAAATTTTTAAAAATCAACAAGACGCGCCCGCGAATAGCGAGCGAGAATTGCGACTTACCAAATTTTGTCGAACTTTTTGCGGTTCTTTTCTTCGTCCTTCTTTTCCTGGACTATCGCGTCGATGACGGCGGCAACGGTCAAGTTGAAAATATCGTGCACGGAAGCATCGGAGTCCGTAAAGTGCACCGGCTTGTTCAAGCCCATCTGCACAGGACCGATGGATTCGCCCACACCCATTTCGAGGAGCATCTTGCAAGTGGTATTTGCAGAAGACAGGCACGGGAAAATGAGCGTGTTGACCGTCTGGCCCTTGAGTTTGTTGAACGGATACTTGGAATCGCGAAGTTCCTTGTCCAAGGCCACGTTCACCTGCATTTCGCCATCGATCACGTAATCCGGATACTGTTCGTGAATCATCTTCACAGCTTCGCGGGCGGTGTTGGACGTTCCGCGCGGAGCACCCTTGTCAGAACCGAAGTTTGCGTAGCTGAGCATGGCCATCACCGGTTCGTGAGCGAAGAAGCGGACAGCGTCGTGAGTGAGCTTCACGATATCCACGAGCGTTTCTGCATCCGGGTCGCGGTTCACGAGCGTATCGGCCAGGAAGAACGTTCCCTTGCGGGTGCTCAAGATGTGCATGGCGCCGAAGTGCTTGTATTCTTCGCGGATGCCGATGATTTCCTTCGCAAGCTCAATCGTTTCGCTGTACTTGGAATAGCCGCCGGAAATAAGGGCGTCAGCGTCACCCACCTTCACCATCATCATGCCGAAGTGGTTCGGTTCAAACATATCATCGCGGGCTTCTTCGAAGGTCACGCCGTTGCGACCGTTTTCTTCGGCGTAAATAGCGGCGTAGTTGCGGCGACGTTCGAATTCTTCGGGCGAGCGCGGGTTCACAATCTTGATACCCGTGAGGTCAAGCTGTTCACGCTGGGCCATAATTTGTATGCGTTCGGGGTTGCCGAGCAAAATCGGATGAGCGACACCTTCGACGTTCGCCTGCACTGCCGCCTTGAGCATGTTGAGGTTGCCACCTTCGGCGAACACAACGCGCTTCGGATTACTGCGAGCCGTATCGCTGAACTGACGGATGAGCTTGTTGTCATAACCCATCATGTCGCGGAGCTTGTCGTAGTAAGCGTCCCAATCGGTAATCGGCTTGCGGGCCACGCCACTTTCGATAGCGGCCTTGGCAACTGCAATCGAAACTTCCGTGAGAAGGCGCGGATCCAAAGGCTTCGGAATCAAGTATTCCTTGCCAAACGTAAAGCGCTGCGCGTTGTACGCGATGTTCACCACGTCCGGCACCGGCTTGTGAGCGAGGGCGGCAATCGCACGCACTGCGGCATGCTTCATGTGTTCGTTAATCGTCGTTGCACGCACGTCGAGAGCGCCACGGAAAATGTACGGGAAACCGATAACGTTGTTCACCTGGTTCGGGTAGTCGCTACGGCCCGTTGCAAAAATCAAGTCGCCACGGCTCGCCATCGCTTCTTCGTAGCTGATTTCGGGAGTCGGGTTCGCAAGCGCAAAGACAATCGGCTGGTCCGCCATGCTGCGCACCATTTCGCGAGTGAGGATATTGCCCTTCGAAAGTCCCACGAACACGTCGGCGCCTTTCATGGCATCTTCAAGAGTCTCGATGTCAGTGCGGTCCGTCGCAAAGAAAGCCTTCGCTTCGGTGAGGCCCTTACGGTCCTTGCGAATCACGCCCTTGCTATCGCACATCACCAGGTTTTCTTTCTTGAGACCGAGAGACAAGTAAAGCTTTGTGCAAGCGCAAGCGGCAGCGCCAGCGCCGTTCACCACCATCTTCACGTTGCGAATGCTCTTGCCGGCCACTTCAATAGCGTTCAAAAGGCCGGCAGAAGAAATGATGGCCGTACCGTGCTGGTCGTCGTGCATCACAGGAATATCGAGTTCCGCCTTGAGAGTGTCTTCGATTTCAAAGCATTCCGGGGCCTTGATGTCTTCGAGGTTGATGCCACCGAACGTCGGAGCGATTCCCTTCACGATTTCGATGAACTTCTTCGGGTCCTTCTCGTTGATTTCGATATCGAACACGTCAATTCCGGCGTAAATTTTGAAGAGCAAAGCCTTGCCTTCCATCACCGGCTTGCCCGCCAAAGCGCCGATGTCGCCGAGGCCCAAAACCGCAGTACCGTTGCTAATCACCGCAACGAGGTTGCCCTTGCCCGTATATTCGTAAGCGAGATTGTTGTCTTTTTCAATTTCAAGGCACGGGGCAGCAACGCCCGGAGTGTAAGCAAGCCCCAAGTCCGTTTGCGTGCTATGCGGCTTGGTGGGCACAATTTCAATCTTGCCCGGCTTGCCCATGGAATGGTATTCAAGAGCCTTTTCTTTTAATTCTTTACCCATACTTTTACTCCTTTGAGCCTTTTTTGCGGCGAAAGTGCGTTCCGCCGGGACGCAAATTTAGAAAAATTTACACAATAATAAAAGGGTGCTCAAAACGTGTTTTTTTATGACAATTTTACCCAATATTTTCTATCGTTGTTAGCCACGAACGCGACTTTTAGCTCCCATACGACGCGTCGATTTACAAAAAATGAAACAGACTATAAAAAAGACAGTTCTTGAAAACGGAATCACCATCTTAACAGACTACATGCCGCACGCTTATTCTGCTGCAGTCGGCGTCTGGATTCCACGCGGGAGCCGCCACGAAGCCCCAGACGAATTCGGACTCAGCCACTTTTACGAGCACCTCGTTTTCAAGGGAACCGAAAACCGCACCGCGCTAGAAATCGCACACGCCATCGAAGACCGTGGCGGAAACCTCGAAGCCTATACGACCCGCCAAGAGACCGGCTTTTACGCTCAAGTCGAAAGCGGCGACATGCCGCTTGCCATCGACGTCATCTCCGACATGCTCATGCACCCGCGTTTCGACAAGAGAGAAATGGAAAAGGAACGCCACGTCATCATCGAAGAAGTCCACAGCTATGACGACATTCCCGAAGAACTCGTTGGCGACATTTTCAACGCTATCCATTTTAAAGGTTGCGGCATTGCACACTCCATCACCGGAAACGTGAAGCAGGTGCAATCCCTCACGCGCAAGCAAATGCTCAAGTACGGGCACCAGGTCACCGACGAAATCCCGCTGTACGTTTGCGCCGCAGGTAAAGTCCATCACGAAGAACTCGTAGAACTTTGTGCAGAAAAATTCAGACAAAAGAAAATCAACGATACCCAACCGCAAGACATTTATAAATCCAACCAAAGCGTGAAAGTCGTGCAAAAAAGCGACATTGCGCAATCCAACCTTTTTTGGGGGCTGAGCTTCGACCGTTCGCTTATGAGCGACCGCGACCGCTGCGCATTTTCACTCTTCAACGTCGCGATGGGTGCGGGCATGGCAAGCCGCCTGTTCCAAAAAATCCGCGAAGACAAAGGCCTCGCCTACTCCGTCTATTCCACTGCCGACCTCTACAGGGACTGCGTCGATTGGGGCGTTTCCCTGGCCACAGAACCGCATCAGCTCAAGACCGCGCTTGCGCTCTCCGTCGCCGAAGTCAAAAAATTCCTGCGCCACGGATTCATCAAGGATGAATTCGAACGCACCAAGACGAACATCCTCGGCGGACTCCACCTCGGCGCCGACAGTCCCGAAAAACGCGTCATCCGCATGGCAGAACAGACGCTCCACCTCGGCGAGTTCCACACGATGGAAGACGTCGAAAAGAAAATCCGCTCCATCACCGAAGACGAAGTCCTCGCAACAATCAACCGTCTTTTCAGCACCGCAAAATATTCCATCGCCGTCGTCGAGCCCAAAAGCAAAAAGAAGACCGCCCTGGATGTCGACTTTTTCTAAAACAGCATTGGATCCTTCCCCCGGCTCGGGGGCCGGGGCTAAAGACAGAAAAGGCTTCGCACTTTTATATGGTTCAGGATGACGAAACAGGAATGCAGGCATTTCCTTTTCTAGCAAAAAATTTCATGCAAACAAAAAGCGCCCCGCCTTTTCGGGCGGAGCGCAATTTCTCGCGTTTGTTTAGCTATAAGTTAACTTAAACTTGCGTCTAAATTAAGCAGCCTTCACAATTTCCACGACCTTGGCGAAAGCTGCCGGATCGGCGACGGCCAAATCAGCGAGAACCTTGCGGTTCATGTTGATGTTAGCCTTGGAAAGCTTGTAAATGAACTGGCTATAGCTGATGCCGAATTCACGAACAGCAGCGTTCAAGCGAGTGATCCACAGAGAGCGGAAATCACCCTTCTTGTCGCGGCGGTGTGCATAGGCATACTGACCGGCGTGGGCAACGGCTTCGATAGCAAGGCGAAGATTCGACTTGCGGCGGCCATAGTAACCCTTGGCGGCCTTGAGGATTTTTTTGCGGCGTTCGCGGGAAGGAACTCTAGTTTTTGCGCGTGGCATTCTTACTCTCCTTATGCTACTACAAGCAGACGCTTGACGTGATAGGTATCGACTTTCTTAACGAGAGCGCCCTTACGAAGGTTACGCTTACGCTTAGTGGTCATCTTGGCTTGAATGTGGCGCATACCAGCGCGCTTGAACTTGACATGGCCGGAACCAGTCACGCGGAAGCGCTTCTTAGCACCGCTGTGAGTTTTCATTTTAGGCATTTTTACCTCGTAGGTTAATAGTTAAGCCTCACCTGCTGCCTTTGGCTCGGTTACGGGCTTCGGTGCCTGGTCTTGTTTCTTACCGGCACCACGTTTCGGACCGTAGATAGAAAGCATTGTGTTGCCTTCCACCCGCGAATCCATTTCCAAATCGCCAAACGGAGCCAAGTCTTCCTTGGCGCGTTCCATCAGGCGCTTGCCGTAGTCCATGTGCGCCATTTCGCGTCCACGGAACTGCATGATAAGCTTCACCTTCATACCGTCCTGCAAGAACTCGCCCGCCTGCTTGATGCGGTACTGGTAGTCGTTCTCGGCAGTCTTCGGGTGCATCTTGATTTCCTTGAGCTTCACCACGTGCTGCTTGGCCTTAGCAGCCTTGGCCTTCTTCAGTTGTTCGAACTTGTACTTGCCGTAGTTGATGATGCGGCAGACAGGCGGCTTAGCGTTCGGGGAGACTTCCACAAGGTCCAGTCCGGCGTCTTTCGCCATCTGCAATGCCTTGCTCGTCTCGATGATGATAGCTTCGCCATCTTCTTTCACGAGACGAATCGGAGAGATATGGATATCTTCGTTGATACGGGTCCCATCACTGGGACGGTTGGGCATGCGACGATCGCGCGGATTAGGGAACAAGTATGCTACCTCGGTATGATTGTTTGTTAATGCGAGCGTAAATTTAGAATTTTTTTCATATTTTTCCAACAACTTTTTTATGAACCCCTTTAAAAACCGCCATATTTTTGTATAATTGTTGTCGCTCGCGGCGGTAGCTCAATGGTAGAGCCTTAGCCTTCCAAGCTAATGGTTGCCGGTTCGATCCCGGTCCGCCGCTCTTAGACCTTCCTTACGGAGGGTCTTTTTTTGTTCAAATCCACCTCCATGAGGCATCTTTTTAGAAATTTTTCAAAAAAATTCAGGGCAATTCAAAAGTCCGTACCTATAAAAATAACATTTCACCCACTTTTATAGGTACAAAACAGGTCATTTTCAACTCATTGAAGTGGTCATAAGACGGATTCTATCAAACTTGTACCTATAAACAACACAAGAAAACCAATTTTATAGGTACTTTTCGTACTTATTTTATGTGTAAAACAAAAAAAAACACCTATAAAATGGTTATTTTCACAAATTTATAGGTATAAAAATTAAACATGACGTTTCCTGTACCTATAAATCCTCATCACTATCAGGTTTTATAGGTACCGCAACAAAAACTTAAAGCTATTACAGATTATTATTGTCCGTCTTTGCAGGTCGCCTTGGCGGCTTGGTAAGCCATTTCCACACCGGCTTCAGATTCCATGTTGTACATGGAATAAGTCTTGGTATCGTTTGAGCCGTGCGCATCCTTGATGGTCACGATTAAGTCGCGACCTTCGGCCTTGTAGATGTATTCTGCATCTCTTCCGAAAGCATCTTTGCGAATAAAGTGCCACGTGCTCACATCTTCCTTGACCATTTCGTCGCAAGTCTTCACATTAGTGTAATCAATACCACTATTGGCCGAAGTAGAATCATCGTCACCGCAAGCCGAGAATATCAGCAAAAACGCGGTAAAAGCCGCAAAAGCCCCTGTACTTGGAAAAAATTTCATAATTACACTCCTTCCATTTGTTTCAAAATACAAAATAATTGCAGAAAAACAAAGAAAGGAGATGAAAAAATTACAGACTAGTCTTCAGAAAACGTGAACGGCACCGTAACTGTAGTTCGACCGTATTCGCCGCCTTCAAATTTCCATTGTTTTATATCATCCAGAATCGCCTTTTCAAATTCTGGATATTCCGTAGTCGCCTCAATGATTTTGGCGTTTTCCACATCGCCATTAGAAAGTATCGACCACTTCACAGTAACTTTGCCATCAAAGGAATCTTTACCGCTATAATAACGTTCCTTTAAATAATGGTTGTAAATAGGTTTCAACCGCTGCGGAGTATTTATGCGAATTACATTCATAATTTGACTTGACGAGCGAGCCTGGGTAACAGTCACCCCCTCAGCAGATAATCTGATATCAATTCTGGCCTTGAGCGTGTTGTAATAGATTAGAGGACATTTCAACTGGCCAAGCTTTTCCTGAACCTCTTTTTCAAGTTCTGGATAATTGACTGACGAAGTGTCAATGAGAACACTATCTATACCGCCATCCTGACGCACCGTCATCGTCACACCGATTAAACCGGTAAGTCCATGACGTTTTAAAATATACTTGTCATAAATCGGGAGCACCTGTTCTTTTACACAACCAATAAATGCAACGTTTGAACGTTTCTTAGACAGACTTATTCCATCAAACGTTTCTGTAGATACGTGAGGCGTCTTAGGCGCGCAAGCCACAAACATTGCAGCAATGATAAAAAATCCAATCCATTTCATAAATTTCATACCTTTATACGAAATATAATAAAAGCCTATTATTGCATTGGAACCTATCGGTCCCCCGGCTCGGTAGTTCGACAAAAGGTCACTGAGCTGGTATGCTGAGCTTGCCGAAGCACTGCCGAAGTGCACCAACCTTAATTCGGGGCTAAAGACATTAATGGCTTCGCATTTGAATAAAGCTCCCTCCAGGATGACAGAGAAACAGTGTAGCCGATTCCTACTGTTTACTGCCTACCGTCTACTTCCTACTGTCTACCACATACACCCACATAGCATAAAAATAGACTTTAAACTTTTTAGGAACTTTTTAAATTTGGGAGTAGAAAAAGAGGATTTCATGTTTTTTGAACAAGCCATCGCTCACAACCTCCCGAATTACACGAAGGAATCCGATTCCGCCTACGGCGAGACGCTCGCTCCGCTCGAATACAAGGACGAGCTCAAGGTCAAGAACGCCGCCATCCGCGAATTTTGGGAAGTGAACCGCCTTGCTCGCGGCCCGCAGCCGATTGTGGCTAGCCCCATGCCGCGCAATTACCGCACCACGTCCAAACGCCAAGTCGAAATGAAGCCGGGTGATTTGCGGTTTAACGAATACGATAGCATCTTGGAGCCCGAAGAGCACAACGCGATTTACCGCCTGCTGTTCGACAAGCTCATTACGCCGGCGTACAAGCCGCTCGCCTACGCGCTCAACTGGATTATCATCCGCGGCACGTACAAGTACCGCGTCGTGATTTTCAACGTGAAAAAGCTGGACGCAAGCATCGTCCGCAAGTTGAAACAAATTGCAGAAGTTTTGCAGCAGTGCCCGTACCACGTGACGGCGGCACACACTTACGTCGATACGACAGAGTCCAATTACTATCTCGAAGCAAAGCGCCCGACAGATACGCTAAACTTCAAGCAGCTTTACGGCCCGCGCGAACTTTCGCTGGACCTCGGCCATTTCAGGCTCAAGTATCCGGTGACGGGTTTCAGCCAGATTAACGAAAGCCAAATCCATAACCTCATCAAGTCCGCAAGCCGCTTGCTCGGTCTTGAAAAGGGCGACCACTTCTTGGATCTTTACTGCGGTTACGGCCTCTTCAGCTTTGCCCTCGGCGAAGCCGCCAAGTCCGTACTCGGTGTAGAATGGGAAGGTCCGTCCATCGACTGCGCGAAGGCTTCCGCAAGATTCTTGAAAAAGAACTACAAGTTCATTGCAGGCAAAATTGACGAGACGTTTGTGCAAATGAGACTCCCGCGACCGATTCCTGGCGAACCGGAACGCATTTTGCTCGACCCGCCGCGCAAGGGAACTGAACCCGGCGTGATTCGTGCGCTTGCTTTGCGAAAGCCCGTCCGCGTGCTGCACATTTTCTGCGGCACCGACGAAATCCCGGATGCACTCACCGAATGGGAACGTTTTGGCTACCGCGTCAAGGAAGTGCTTCCGCTTGACCTATTCCCGGGCACACCGCACCTCGAAACGCTCGTGGCACTTGAGAGAAAGTGACACGACGTGTCATCCTGAGCGAAGTCGAAGACAACTCAGAAGGCGAGAGTTGCGCCCATGCTTGCATGGGCATAACTGAGCCAAAGAGTTGGGGCTTTGCCCCATCCAGCTAAGGTAACTTATTTCAACTTTTTCAAGAAGGCATCTAGTCTCTCGGAAAATCTAGCGGCCCCCAAATAACTCACATGGTTGGCATTGTAGGCCATCTCGTCTGTATAGTCGTGATGGCCATTTTTATATTCATCAAAAACAACAATTCCCATATTTTTCACATCATCAATAATCTTGAGCGCCACCTCCCAACTCGGGCCAAACGGGTCAAACGCATCCGTATCTTTATACTTCGGATTGCGCGGAGGAATTGCGGCAACAAGCTTTACGCCTATTGAATCCGTAAAACTCTTTAGCGACTTGATTACCTTAAGACAGCCCTGTAAAGCCGGCGATTCATAAGGCAACAAAGAAATATCGACATTCACAACAGGCACGCCCCATTCGCCCTCCGGCAAAAGGAACGTTCCTTTAAGATACTGCTGTCCTAGCAAGACCAGAGGGAACTGCTGATCCTGACTGAGCGCCGCAATTTCTCGCCTCGTCGATTCAGACAAATGATTTTCATCATAAAGCACACCGGGTGAACTTTTAATAATGTATCCTGCCATGTCTTGATAATTTCTGAAAAGAAGTCCAGGCGAAACCTCAATCACAATAAACTTAATTTTCGGCATATACGGAATAATATAATGGCGTATCAAATAATCGAACAAATGAATATCCGTTAAAGATATACCCATATTTAACGTTTTGAAAGACTTAATCGAATCTTCGATGACTGCATCCAAGAGCATCGAACTTCCAAAAGTAGCAACCTCTGCATTGTCATTTTTTTGCCAAAAAGACTGCATTTTCATTCCCAATTCCACATTTGCAAACGGGAATAGAGTCTCAGCCCTGCTATCATAATAAGAGCCTGCACTATCCAAATCAACAGTAGGCTTCGGATGATTTTTACCATTCTGCCATACCCACAAACAAGGGTGCCACAATTCCTCGCCCTCGACAAGCGGGAAAACATCACCATACAGCAACGTCACAAGCGCAATTTGACGATGAACGCCATTGTAATCCGTAAGAGAAGTCACAATCAAATTACTCGGCTCATCTTTTAACATTCCCACAGCCCATTCCGTATGGTCAAACGTGTATTTCTCAGGAGATGCCACTGAGTTCGTCAAACGTCCTGTACTGTCCGCAACAAGAATTCGTTCATGAACACCATAATTCATGCCCGCAAATTCACGTCCAAGAGATCCGCCAAAATCAAGGAACAACGTTCGCTTGGTCCCATCCTTCGTCAAAGATGCATTGCAAGCCTGTTCGCTATTGTACCAAACTACATCTGTATTCTTATCCGAATTTGCCAAATGTGCCCGCAATAGCGGTGATGACGAAATTCCAAAACTGTTGTCGTTCTCGACACCGCCATGATACGCTCCGTCAAACAATTTTTCAGGTGTCCCAAATTTACCGTTAGAGAACTTGACTTGCCATGTACTTTCTTTCAAGAACGATTCGCTTTTATTGCTCGCCGCCGAAGACACATACACAATCACCGTATCGCCATTCGGATTCACTCGCCAGCGCGGAATCGCAGCATTTTCTACCGGCAACTTCACCAAGTTGCTTCCCGACTCGTTCAAATCGCGAACGTAAACGGAAGACTCTTTCAAGACGCCTTCCATCGATGTGCAAAACGCCACGTGCTTACCATCGGGAGAAATATCAGGATGGTAGGAATCTATTTTGTCTTCAATTTCTACAACTTTTGCGTTTTTTGCAAAATCCACATAAACAAGATTACCGCTCGCATCGTTTCGGAACACAAGCTTGGCATGATAGGAATCCGTCAATTGACGCAATTCAGACGCACTGATCAACGGCGTAATCGCAGTAGACGCTATATTACCGTCATCTGTAAACCATGTTGCTTCAGGAATCGAGCTACTCACAAGACGGAACCCGATGTAATCCCCTTTTGTCGAACTCAAGATAGGGTAAGTATCGCCTCTGCTGTACAAGAACATCGACATCGGAGAACTTAGATAGCTTCCGCCCTTCACCACGCACGAACCAATCGCATCTCCATCAACCGAACCGACAAAATCTTTGACAACGGTATCCTTGAAAGACGCATAACGATCGTTCACAAATTCAAGCATATTTCCAGCCAAATCGCAAAATTCATTTTTCGATTCGCCTAAAGAACAAACTTTATGAGCCACATTTTTCGAATTCGTGCCATTCCAACTCTGCACTGGATTCCATTTTATTGACGATGCAAAAATCCATTCCGCCTCCGTCGGCAATCTAAAACCATTCGCCTGCGGATTAAATTTAAAGCCATCATCTTAATACAATGTTTCTCCGAATCAAATTCGGCAGAAGAATATTCATAAGATGAATCAAGCCCTTTTTCGTTGCTTAAGGCATTCGCATATAACACAGCATCGTAAAAAGTTACATTTGCAGCAGGCAAAGAATCTTCCTTGCACGCGACTTTCACTCCAGACACATCACGCATAACATCGTTGAATCTTTTACAAATAACTTCGTGACGATCCATGTAAAAGTCATAGGAAAATTCAACATCCATCTTCGGGCGTTCTAGCATTTTTGCCATAATATCATTTGTTCCAAGCGAAGCCTTTTTCCCCGTCGCTTGAACAACGAACATTCCCTCAAACGTACCATCACGTATAACCGGAGCTAAAGCATACCCCCCACCGGAATGGCTATCATCCGAGCACGAAATGTTCCCCATAGCTATCAATAAGAACAGCCAAAAAAAATGGTGTATATTTTTCATATCATAAATATACTAATTTTCATTATGCCAAAGATTGAAATTCCATAACAACCAATTCCCATTAGAATTATTGCGCCTCGAAAACTGATCCATAATTATTCATGAAAGATTCTATCTTTTAAGGGGGTATTTAAATATGGCTACATCAAACGAAAAACCGGCACTCTGGACACGAAATTTTACGACATGCGCCGCGGCAAACTTTTTGCTATTCTTTAGCTTTTACCAATTATTACCGATTCTTCCGCTGTACATCATCGAAAAATTCCAAACAGATAATGCAACCGCAGGCATCATCATTTCGCTTTACACGATTGGCGCGCTCGCATGCAGACCATTCGCAGGATTTCTTGTGGATACGTTCAGCCGCAAACCGCTATACTTTTGGACCTTTTTTGCATTCACGTTATGCTTTTTAGGCTACAAGACCGTAGGGCTTTTACCTATCCTCGCGGTAGTGCGTTTTGCACACGGGCTTTTCTTTGGCATTTCGACAACAGCAAGCAATACCGTTGCCATTGACGCTCTACCCGCAAGTCGCCGAGGCGAAGGCATCGGGTACTTCGGGATTAGCGTGAATTTAGCCTTCGCCACCGGTCCCATGACCGGCATGTTTCTTTACGAAGCATTCGGCGACAACATCGTTTTCGCCATTTCTACCGCTCTTTGCATTATCGGGCTTGTGCTTGTGCAAACACTCAAAGTGAAGCCCCGCGAAAAGAAACAAAGCGCACCGCTTTCGCTTGACCGATTCTTCCTTACCCGCGCGGTTCCGCAATTTGCAAACTTCATTTTCGTTGGATTCGCCTACGGCCCCGTCACAAACTACATCGCCATTTATGCAAACGAGCTAGGCATCAGCGGCACAGGATGGTTTTATGCGCTTATTGCTACAGGGCTCATCATGAACCGCATCATGACCGGACGACTCATCGATCGCGGCTATTTGATCCACCTTGTCGGCATAGGCATGACGCTGAACGTTATCGCCTACTTCATCCTTGCCTTTAGCCACGGTCCCATAACATTTTTCTTGTCCGCATTCCTCATCGGCACAAGCCTCGGACTCATCTTCCCCGGCTACCAGACCATGTGCGTAAACCTCGCCCGCCACGACCAACGCGGTACCGCAAACAGCACGTACCTTAGCGGCTGGGACATCGGCATTGGAGCCGGAATTCTCGTGGGAGGAGCCATGGCAAACCACTTCGGCATGCACCGTCCCGTATTTCTCGCATGCGCCATAGCGCTAGTAATTGCAGACATCCTGTATTTCACATGGACATCGCGACATTACCTTAAAAACAAACTGGAAGGGTGATAATTAACCAGCGCGTTTGTCTTCGTACATTTTTTTGTCGGCTTTCACGACGCATTCCTTAAAACTATTGATATCGCCGTTCCAACGAGCATAGCCCATGCTGGCCTCGATTGTGTAAGAAAGCGAGCCGCCCTTATCTGCAATAACTTCTTGCAAACAATCATGAATACGTTCAACCAGTTTTTCCGGAAAATCCGTCCGTGCAATCAACAAGAACTCGTCACCGCCATAACGGCAAAGGAATATCGAAAAACTCACGCGTTCACAAGCCTTCTTTAACGCCTGCGAAACAAGGACAAGAGCCCTATCCCCTTCGATATGGCCGTAAGTATCGTTAATCTGTTTAAAGTGATCAATATCGACCATCAATATAAACGAATTTTTCAAGTCACGCACCTGATGTAAATAATGGTGCAGCCTGTTGCGATTGTTGAGCATTGTCAAGGAATCTGTCGAAATCAGCTGGTTCTGCAAATGCAAATAGACAAACAAAATAATAAATGTACACCAGAAACAAAATATTGGTGTCGTAAGAGCAAAGAAAACTTGCGCTCCGCCTGCAATAATGCAACCCGGCGTGTAGCTAGCAACAATCAAAAACGTCTTTATATTCGGACTATTTTGCATCGAGCATCCGCGAATAAGGCCACGAACCGTCGCCGACACAAAATAGACCACAGGGATAAACGCCAAGATAACATAATAGAAAAAGCGCGGCTCCAAATTTTCTTCGAGCCAAAAACTTGGGGAAAACGTAAAAGACACAAGCAAGGCAAAAGCTTCAAGTACTATCGGAATTCGCAATTTCACCTCGAAATGATGAATCTGCAAACGGGTCATCTCCGGGCGTGTACTGATTTCGGCAAACAAGAAACAACTATAGGCGACAATGGCTAAAATCACAGCGTTAAGGAAATTCACTGCAAGAACGCTAAACGTGTTTTTCGGTAAAACGCTATCGTTTACAAGCGCCCAAGCAGAATCATTCAAAAAATAAATGATGTGCCACAGCACCAATTTCTGGAAAAGAGAGTGTTGCATCTGTGGTGTCGGCAATTTTTTGATACTATAAAGCAACAGCATCAAAATGCAAGCGCACCCCACATTGACTTCCGCATAAAAACCAAAAACACTCATAGTAACAAAAATATATTAATTCCGTAAAAACGAAAAAAAATGCTCGTATAATTCCTAAAACATAAAAAATTTCAACAAGACAACAAACTGTTGCATATAGAACAAACATCAGCAAAATATGATTAAAAATCTTAGTTTTTGGTCAATTTTACAATATTTCGTTGCATCAAAAATTGATTTTTCGTGTTTAAAAATATATATTAACAATTAAATGAAACCGATTATTGAATATTCCGACTTCCGCAAGTACATGCGGGATTTCTACGAAGAACGCAAACTTCGCCATGTTTTTTCGTGGCGTGAGTTTTCCAAAAACGCCGGATTCACATCATCTTCGTATATGAAGGTCGTCTGCGACGGTAAAAGCAACCTCAGCCGCATCGGCGTAGAACGCACCGGGCAAGCCATGGGACTAGTCGGTTTCGAAATGGATTACTTCAGGGCCATGGTCAAGTTCGGGCAAGAAACCGAAGACGAGAAAAAGAAAGCCGCCTACGCCGAAATGCTCGCCATTGCCAAGGAACACAAGGTCAGAGTCATCGAGGGCGACCTGTTTGATTTTTATGAGTCCTGGAAAAACCCCGTCTTGAGGGAGCTCGCCCCGCTAATGCCCGGAGCCACCCCCGGAGAACTCGCCAAGAAATGCTATCCGGAAATTTCCGCTTACGACGTCAAGCAATCGCTTGATTTTTTGACGAAAGCGGGTTTCTTGAAAAAGACTGGCGAAAACACTTACGTTCAAAGCGAAACATCCATCAAGGGTTCCCCAGAAGCGACTCGACTCGCCATCCGTGAAATGCACCGCGAAATGGCAAAAATTGCAGCCTGTTCGCTAGACCTCGCCCGTGCAGAGCGCAACTTCAGCGGCATCACCATGGGCATTTCCAAGGATTCCTACGAACAAATCGTCAAGGAACTTGACGAATGCCGAAGAAAAATCGTAAGCATCGCAGCCGGCGATAAAAAAATCAACCAAGTTTATAGATTAAATTTACAGTTGTTCCCGCTTACTCGAAACGCCAAGGAGAATAATAATGATTAAGTTATTTACAAAAATCTTTAGTTACAGTTTCTCCGCCATGGTGGCTTTTTGCGTAATCGCCTGCACATCTGACAACCCTAATTTTGTAGGAACAGCCGAAGAACCCAACCAGTTCGCCCAGGGTAATGGCGAATCCTCCTCTACCAACATAGAATCATCAACATCAATCGCGGACTCGTCTGAAGAACAAAACCAGCATCTGCCGAATTCGTCTTCAAGCAAGAGGTCTCAGCATATGTCTTCAAGCAGGAGTCCACAACCCAAATCCGCAAGCACCGTTCCAGCCAGTTCAAATGCAAGCATTCCCTCCCCTCACGAAGGGAACTTTGGACATGCAGGCACCGATCCATTCCGTGAACAAACTCTTGACTATTACCTCCAGAAATACAAGGTTCCCGGCGAGACCTTCGACGAAAACGTTCTCGCCTACAACAAGACTTTTGAAGGTTGTGACGCAACAAATGAAACTTGTTTCGAAAGCCCAGGCATTGCCGAGTTCAGGAAAATCGGATTGCATAAAGCAGCTACTCAAAAAGAGTTCAACGAATTAAGTTTCATTTTCCCGACTGCAGCAAAATTCATGGGTGGTAGTTTACATGAAGTTGACGGTTGCCCGCTCTACGTGCTGAATATCAACGAGACCTCGCCTGCCGTACACATTCTCACAAAAATTACGAAGGACACCCTCACAGTCGCAACGTTCTACGACAACTGCGATTACGAGCGTCTTCCGTTTGACATGCACGTCGGATTCCTATTCTCGTACTGCGGAGAACTTTCCGAAAAACCGGAAATCGTCATGACAAGCAAACTCAACGAAGCCATGACATCATGTGGCTCCGTCGATTACAAAGAGTACATCAGCAAAAAAATCCTGCCGGCAGCAACAACGATATCCCCAATACAAGATTAAAGAAAAAAAGAGGAGGAATTATGAAAAAAATTTTGGCATATCTTGCCGCCATATCGCTTGTATTTTTAGCATGCGACGGTTCTTCGTCAAGCCCCGCGTTTCCTGAAACAACTCCAGAAAGTTTGTCATCCATCGCAACATCTGATTCCATATCCAGCAAAACTGAAATTCGATCGTCAAGCAGCATCGCCATTCCGTTTTTATTAAGCAGTTCATCATGGGATTCCAGATGGGATATAAACGGATGTTGCCCTGAAAGCGGAGCACAATCAAGAGTTATAACCCTAACCAAATTTGGCGATACCGTCAACGTAACACTTGGAGAAAAAGAAATCTTTCGTGACAGTCTTTGCATTCCACCCCCTCCATCAGTCATAATTATAACATGCAATCCGCCAAAGATAACCTACAACGACTCCATCGTTATCGACTCCAGCATTTCCGTGACGTCAAGCAATTCTATCTTGAGAGATAACCGGGACGGGGAACTCTATAAAACCATAAAAATCGGCGACCACATTTGGATGGCCGAAAATCTCCGCATTTTATCAGAATACAGCGAGTGTTACAAAAATGACCGGAATAATTGTAAAGAGTACGGAGCCTTATACAAGTTGTCCGAAGCAAAATACGTTTGCCCTACAGGATGGCGCCTGCCAACAGCCGAGGAATGGCCAAAAGAACCTGACGACTTTGTAACAAATTATCCAGGCATCTATTATGCCAAATTAATGTCATTTGAAGGGATAGATGAATCCGCACATTTTTGGACATCCTCAACAGATGCACAAAACAACGACTGTCCCGTAAAAATTTTAACAAGCAAAGGTTCCGAGCAGCCAAAACCAACTTGTGCAGAAAGCGAGAACGACTTCTTGTCCATTCGCTGCGTGAAAATTAATTCGAATTAATTTACATTCACTCTTTGGAAAGTACGTCCAAGCCGCACCAAGTAGGCGCCCGGAGTTTTGAACTTCGCACGGAACGCTGATTCGAGAGCGTTGCGTTCAAGTTGCAAAGTTCCCAAGTAGCGGCCTTGCAAATCGAACACCGTTGCCAAACCCGATGCGTTCACAAAACTGTCTAAGCGAGTTGCGATAGATGTCGTGCCCGAACTCGACGAAACGCCTGCCGAGCTCGAAGGCGCTACGGAACTGCTCGAAAGCCCGTATTCGAAAGCGCCGAGGTCTGGTGCTTTACCAACGAACGGGAAGCCTAGATCTTCGCCCTTGTCTATCGCGCGACTCCCTTCCTTGAGTTTCAGGAAGCCCACATTAGGCAAGCTGCCGTCAGCGTTGCGCGGGCCAAGCATTCCCGGAATCGTCGAGAGATCCTTGCCGGTCACGGTCATGCTCGGGTCATCGAGACTTACAAAGTCATCTTCGGTCAGGTCGAGATTCAAATTCCAAGAGTTGTTTTCGCCTGCCGGGCAATCCACATAATGGTCGATGTTCTGGCTCGATATCTTTTCCCAGCATGTTCCGATTTGCGAAAGTTTATTCGGGAAGGCGATGTTGTTCTTGAGTACGTGCGCCTTGTCACCCGTCAACGGAACGACTTCGGCAATGCGAGTTCTTTCATCATCAGCGTAAATTGTCGAGGGCATGCCAAAAGAGCGGTCCCCGTTTTTGTAGGAAGTGTTGTTGATCCATGTGCTACCGATGGTCGTGTAGTTCGAATAGAAACCGGTGGCTACATTGTTCCAAGCGACGCAATTCCTAATGATGTGTCTTCCCTTGTCGTTTCGGCTGTACCCCATCTTGAACCCGTTGCCATTCCCGTTAGGCGGTTTGCTTGTCCCGTAATGGATATAGCCATTCCCCATGGCGTAGCTGTTTTCTACGACTACAGGGAATTCCTGGGCCAGTACGTCATAGCCGTCATCGCTGTTCCACCAAGCTCGGCACCCGATGAACTTGGTAGTGTCGCCATCGTACTGGTAATGCACGCCAAAGCCGTCGGCATTCTCGCCGTCGCCTTGCCAATCCGTGGGGTCGTAGTTGTCGTGCGCATCGCAGTTCAAAAAGAGGTGCCCACCGCCGCCCGATGCTCCGTCGTGCGCGAAGAATCCCGGCCCCGCATTGTGGTGGCTGTCGATTTGCTCCAAGAAAATGTGCTTGCTCGCGTAGATGAAAATGCCCGAATTGGAATTGTGTATCATGGGCGTGTTGCGAACATCGAAGCCCTTCAAGTGCAGGTACTTTGCCGCAATCACGATAGGCGAAGTGTACATCGCCCCTTCGGGAGTGCCGTCACTATGCTCTTCGCCTGCTGCCACAGGGAGATTCGTCGCGTCGAAAATCGGGCGCTCGCCCGGGTAGGCCAGGTAATGGATGCGGTTGTCGTCGCTCTCGCCGCTCGCGGTCAACAGGATGCCCGCCGTCATTTTGTATCGTTCGTAAAAGACGGTGTCGTGCAAGTCGTAAATGCCGCCGCGAATCCAGACGGTATCGCCCGCATGCACTACCGTATTTGCCTTGTTGAGCGTCGCGAAAGGCTTGTCCTTTGTGCCCGCCGCACTATCGCTGCCGTCGGTCGCCACGTAATACACGGCACCGAACGACTGGGTAGCCGACAAAGCCACCGACAAAACCGCTCCCAAAGCAACCATGAACTTTTTTCTCATAAACACCTGCAACAACTTCTTGTAATATACTCAAATTTTCGAAGAAGCAGGTGTGAGCCGCAACAAATTGATTAAGCTAGCCATCGAGGCCTGTGCACCCCTCGAACATTTCCTTGTAGCAATCCATTGCTAATGTGGTAGCGGGAAGTGTGGGAATTTGTACGAGACCAGTACACTCGCGGAACATTCCCCAGTAGCACTCGACAGCCAAAGTCGTAGCAGGCAGTTCTGGAGCTTGCGTAAGGCTTACGCACTCCTGGAACATCCAAGCATAGCACCGTGTGTATAATTTCTTAGCTGGGAGTGCCGGGGCATGCGTCAAGCTGGAGCACCTTCGGAACATCTCCCTGTAGCACTTGTCAGCTAGTTTTGTGGCAGGCAATTGAGGAGCTTGCTTAAGACTAGAGCACCCATAAAACATTTCCAAGTAACATTCTTTAGCCATCTTCGTAGCGGGCAGTTCCGGAGCATGCGTGAGGCTTTTGCACCCTTCGAACATACATTCGTAACAAGCTCTTTCCAACTTGGTTGCAGGTAGTTCTGGAGCATGCGTAAGACTTGTGCACTTCTTGAACATACAATAGTAGCAGCCTTGTGCCAAAGTCGTGGCAGGCAATTCCGGAGCTTGCGTGAGATTGGAGCAACCATCGAACATTTCTTCGCAACAAAAACAATCCAACGTCATTGCGTTCAATTGAGGGGCTTGCGTGAGGTTGGTACAGCTTTGAAACATACCAGAGTAGCATCTGTTGGCTAAAATAGTAGCGGGTAGTCGAGGGGCTTGCACGAGATGATTACACCAAGCAAACATACGTTCATAGCAACAATTTTCCAACTTGGTCGCGGGCAGTTCGGGAGCTTGCGTAAGGCTAGTGCACTTCTTGAACATATGATAGTAACAAAATTCAGCAAGCGTGGTGGCTGGCAGCTTTGGAGCTTGAGTCAAACCCGTGCATTCATTAAACATGTAACTGTAGCACCTTTCTGCCAATGTCGTTGCAGGCAGTTGTGGAGGGCTAATCAAACTTGTACAACCAATAAACATCCCGTAATAGCACTCCATCGCAAGCGTTGTCGCCGGCAGTTGAGGAGCTTGCTTGAGGCTAGAGCACTCATAAAACATTCCTTCATAGCACCCCATTGAGAGCGTTGTCGCTGGCAATTCTGGAGCTTGCGTCAAGCCCGCACAATGAAGAAACAATCTTGCGAAACAGAAGTCGTTCGGAATGACTTTAGCCTCCCCCTTTCCGTCGATCAAACTCATCACGCTGCCGCTTGCGGCGATCCGTCCAGTTAGAACAAATGAAGTGCTCTTTTTTTTCAGGTCCTTCGAGAAACCTTCTGGATTGTCGCCCTTCAGCCATGCACAGTCCCCTTTATTTTTCAGTACGATCGGGGAGTTCTTTTTCATGGCATTCCATGTTACACCTTTATCCAGCGAGTATTGCAAATCCGGGAATTTTTTTGTTTGATTTACAGCCGAAAACGACGCATTGTCCTCCTCGGCTGTGAAGGTGAGGTAATTGCAGGACGGCACGGCTTCGGCACGCCCCTCCGTGAAAAGAACATCTGTTTTTAAATCATTCATCAATTTTCAATATATATTTTTTTAGAGGAGGCGTTTTCCAAGACAGAGTTTGCCTAAGCCCCTAAGTGCAAAATCAAATCAGCAAGAGCCTTTTGAGCGTCCGAATTGGCAGCATAATTCCGCATGACGGATTTCATGTCGAGGAGGCGCATTTTTCCCGTCGGACATTAGTGTATCTAAATAGTCAAATGTCGGCACAGGTGTCGAAAGGAAATTTTACATCTTGTAAAACGTATACCCTTGAGGTAAAGTTATCGAAGGCATCCACAGAGGAAATCCGTTCCATCCTTTCTCTTTCTCACCATTCAATCTATACAGAGCACAAACAATATTATTTGGATATCTCTGCATTAATAATCTATCTGATGCAGAAAGCATTGTTCCTGTTCCTGCTCCAATAGAACGATTCCTTTTCACCAACAACAAGACTTTTTTTGAGATTCCATCATCTGCATTTTCAAGAATATCCAAAGCATTGATAAAATTCTTTGATTTCCAATCATATTCTTGACTACTATCTATTTTTGACAATACACTTTTCAAAAAAGGGATGTCTGTTTCGTAAAATGAATCAGAATCAGGAAAACTGCTTAACACGCCATCAAGCAAATCAACATTGCTATTTATAGGATAAGATGCAAAATAATTGACACCACCAACAAGTAGTTGCAATTTTTCTGTATTTACCACATTTTTTCTAGTCGGTCGAATTCCTTCCATATAAAAAAGATGTGTATCATTTATACCCGTCGTCCTTATTTGGTTTACAAGGGCATTCTGCGAAGCATTCAATTCTTGAAATAGTTTGTGGATAAAGGGAGGCATATAAAGACGGATACTACTTCTATCTCTGTCGTATCCGAACATTCGACAATGCTGCCAAAATGTATCCGCCTGGGGAACTTTTGCACTTCTTGAATAATACACTGTTTGTAAGTATGGGAATGTCACTCCACGTCCTAATGTGTTTCCTCCGATAACAATATTAAAACCTTCTGTAATAGATTGCGATGCATCCGAAACGGAATTTAAAGTGATAATGTTTATTTTTGAATGAAAAAGCAAGTCGCGAATTTCATCAAAAATTTTTCCAAAAGGCAATATATCAGGCTTCGTCTTCTGAATATCTTCCCAACATTCCTTGAAACTTAATTGAAGTACATCGTCTTCCATATTTTGCAAAATGTCATTAAGATGAGCTCCAACCTTTTGCGCAATAACATTATGTTCTTTAATTCTAACACTTGGATGAATTAAAGCAGAACAAGTTAATTTTCCACTAAGGTTTGTTTCTGCAGAGATTATCAAAAAATGTCTTATGGCTGTAGCCAATCCTTCAGTTATTTCAGCATTGGCCTCTTTATTGTCTTCAATTTCGGAGGAATCCACTTCTCTTATACAATAAGAGTCTGGTTTTGCAAAAAAGAAATTTCCACCAACATAGTCTTTGCCGGGCTCAAAGTATGTTACAGCATCAGGTCGAAAATCAGAATCTACACTTTGTAACAAAACGGCTTGCGGAGTTGCTGTAACCTGCATGTAAACACATGATTGAGCGTCATCGCATATGGCACGTAGATTATTGTTTATGGTGCTATAATCATCTTGGTTAACTTTAGTATTTAGACTTCCAGCATCAGCTTCATCATCAATTACAAAGATGGGAGAATCTTTCAATCTCTTTGAATTCAAAAATTCATTACGCCATTTCTTTAGGATTCTCGAATTCTTTTTCAAAACAACCAAAGAAGGCTGTGTTGTATTAGCTCTAAATCGAATAGTATCCGTTTCTCCACAAACGCAAAGACCTTCTTGAAAGCTTTGCAAAGCCCTTAAAAATGTCTGAAGTTGTAATTTCGTATTGTCACTTGTCACCAACAAAAAATGATAGAAGCCAGCATCAATGGCTGCGGCCATAACACCAAACATATGGCTAGTCTTTCCACTCTGAACCTCACCCAACAACAATTCATTAAATCGCTTTTTCTTATATGATTGCAGCAAATCCTTTTTCAGAATTTTTTCTGCAATTAACTTGATACTGTTTTTTGTATCTTCGTATGGGATCTCGTTTAGATATCGATCCAAATAGGTCATCATCACACTCCAAAGTCAAGAAACCAGTCATCATTCCCAATTTTCACTAGTTTTGCGCTTGATCGTCCGTATTTTTTTAGAACTTCATCTGTAACAGGGAATCCAGCCGTCAAGACACCAGCGTTTTCAAGCCGTCCTTTTATCCATTTCCCCAAAATTTTCAAATCTGGAGATGAACGGAAATTCTTAGAGTTTGTCCCACTCGTTTTGCATAAGAACGAATATCCATCATCAGTAAATACGTTAAATGTTTTACAATAAGGATAATCCGGCTGATCAGTCGTTAATTTTGGAACAATGATCTCCACTTCATACCAATCTCTTGGCAAAATGATTCCATTAGCTTGTTCACGGCCTTTTCCAAAGAAAACATTTAGGTTACTTTTGCCCTCTGTTTTCATCGGGATTTCAAACGACACATTTGATTTTGCAGCAAGTTCAATTTTTTCTTGCAGCTCTCGTTTATCTAACTTGCGGACATCAAGATAATTTTCAAACAAATCTCTATGAGATTCAATCTTTATATCTCCATCATCAACGTGTTCCAATGGAATACAGTTTTTCTCTTTCAATTCTTCAAAAAAAGCTCGCAGTGGTTTTGTTACCGAAATTTCATCCGTAAAAATATCGTTATCAAAAACACGTTCCATTATGTTTAATTTTGATATATTACTTGAACCGATAATGGATTTGTAATTATTCTTGAAATATTTTGCTAGATAAATTTTTCCATGATACTTTGTTCTATTGGCAAGATATACACAACCCCGCTCCCGCTCCTTAAGTATTTGATTCAAATATTTAAGTCCATCATACTGCGCTTTTGAAAATCCTTCAAAATAATGCATTCCTATAATCAAATCAAGGTGAGCCGAGTATTCTTTTTCATAAAGTCCAATCAATTTCGCAATAGACTCTTCGGAACAATATCCACTTGCGATGGACAATTCTTGAGCCCCATCCAACATTGAATGGAATGTATCAATAAAGGTTTTACCCTTCCATTCTACGGGAAAATAATTTGAGCTTATGAGTTCTATCATTTTTCTTCCCGCTGTTTATAATCGTATTCAAGCCTTTCCTTGATACTCATTTTTTGTAATTTCTCGTTAATTTCCCGAATATCAGTCTTTTTGTATTCTCCAAAGAACAAGGGCTTCAATTCTTTCGCAACAAGAGAAACACCTTTGGGCGGAACCGCGTTTCCAATCTGCCTACGAACTTCTGTAATTGACCCCTCGAAAATAAAATTATCGGGAAACGTTTGAATTCTAGCTCGTTCACGATTTGTCAAAGGGCGTGGTTCAGGATAATGGTAACCCCATGTCCCACCACCACCTGCAGCAATAATGGTTGTTGAAGGTTCACTTCTATGCACGCGCCTATAGACATGACTAATCATCCCTTTAACATACAGCGGATCGTCCTTAGGGATATCCGTAAAATTTCCACCCTCAGAAATCTTTTCAAGTCGTTTTCTTGTTTTTTCCGTTATGTTCATATGTTCATTGTTGGCCTTTACCTTTTCCACATTTTTAAAGGCATCGCTAACAGTGACATAAGGTTTCTTTCCGCGAGGTCCATGTGTCGGAGCAGGATGGATAAAATTAAATCCTGTATCAAGACGAATTCCGACAAGCAACACACGCTCTCTATATTGCGGAACACCATATTCAGCAAAATTGTACAACTGCATTTTTACCATGTAGCCAGGGCCAATTTTGCTAAAATCTTCAATAATTTGTTTAATCGCACGCCCATCATTTGCAGTCAACAGCCCCTTAACATTCTCAGCGACAAAAGCTTTAGGTTTCTTTGCCGCAATAAAGCGGAGAAAGTTTTTATACAAACTGCCACGATCACCATTCAACCCAGGCTGTTTCCAAATAATCGAGAAATCTTGGCAAGGAAAACCACCGATAATCAAATCACAATCAGGAATACTCTTGTCCGTATCGGGTTCTATCTTTTCGATATTTTCCGATGTAATCACATCACCAAAATGATTACGAAACGTCTTTACAGCCCATTCATTGATATCATTTGCCCAAACGGTTTCATAATCACCAACTTGTTCAAATCCTAAATCTAGACCACCGCAACCAGAGAATAAAGAAAGGACTTTTATCTTATCGTGTTTCTTTTCCTTCGATGACGCCATCATTTCGCTCCGTTTTGAAAGTGAACGAGTTCACTCTCGCGGGAGCGGTTCTGGCCGATTCGCTTGGCCGGGGTGCGGGCAAAAAGAAACGGCGGGGAGCCGACTCACTCCTCGCCTAAAAGCGCGACATTTTCAAAAGAATACAATACACCCGCAACATGCCGGTCAGAGATAGCTTCGCCTTTACAGGCTCGCAATGACGTGGCACAACACCCTAAGCATACAGTACGCCCAGGGTACACTACGCCCATGCAACTCACGGGCGATGGCGAGTTATTGTCTTATCCTTCCGATTAGAATTGTCGAGATTCCAGGTGGGAAACAAGAGTATAACTCAACGAGTTCGCTCCTATTCAGCACCAACCTAGTCGTTTTTGAAAACAAAAAAGGCGTGGAGTTGAATGCACTTACCCACCTGAGGCTCTCGACTGCCTATACGGAATAAACGCAAACAACTCACGCCCCAAAAGGCCGCTTGCGTACAGGCAGACTGCTATATAACAAAAAACCATGTAGCAAAACGATGCGGCAGGCATGCACCAGTCGCAGACGTGAGCGTCCGTCTTATTCATCCGTTTTTGAATTGTCGAGATTCAGGTGGCGAATAAGAGAAAACTCTATTTTCTGTTGGAAATATAGATTATTGCAATGGCAAAAGATGACATCTGCCCATTTTGTGGCTAAAAACAGTCAAATATTGCAAAAAACAGCCCCAAAGGACCGGTCATGCTTCAAACAATTATGCAGTCACTATTGCATTTCGCTACGAAGAACAACGACTTCTTCTTTGGAAAAGCCCGAAACAGCCATGATTTTTTCATCGGAATCGCCGTATTCAATCATTTTCTTAGCCATTTCACGCGCCTTCGTGAGTTTTCCCTTGTGGAAGGAACTCTGCTTTTCAAAAGCCATATTTATCATAATATCCTCCCTTAGGAAAAGTTCATCCTCAAACTTCTCTAAAGATACATCTTTTTGCAGAGATTTGCAAAAGTCCTTGTCATAAAATTTCGTGGAAACAGGCTTTTCATTGATGATATCTCCAAAAAGGCGCAGCATTTCCGCCCTTTGGGATTTTTCCTTTTCTGACTTTTCAGCCAATTCATCAATTTTCAGAAATTTTTCAACTTCGACAAAATAGAAATCGAGCTTTGGATAGTAGCCCTCGCCGTTCTTCACAAAATGAACATGGTGAAAATACACATCCGGCTCCAATTCAAACTGGTCGCAGGTCAAGATGGAAAGCACATAGATGTGCGGCAGTTTATAATCGTCGGATTTCTTCACATGGTTTGTGATAACCCGCGAAGTATAGTAAAGCAGCCGGTCCATGTAGAAATCACTATCGGTCTGCTGAACTTCAACCAAGACCTTCTCATCACGTTCATTTGTTCCAATGATATCAAAAATGTTGGTTTTGTTAATCAGAATTCCAGGCTGTTCCTGCACCTCGAAGTGAAAATCCTTGATGCGATCATCGCCCCGCAAATCCAGCATGGCATTGACAAACGTTATAAACCGCGACGGGTCCTTTTCGTTTATCATCAAGATTTTGAAAATTGCATCACTGAACGGATAGACGTTCTTGAATTTCGCACGGAACTTGGCGAGATTCGCCGGATTTTCCCTGATGGCCCTCAACATGGCCGCATACTGGCATCTATTCATCTTTCGCTCCTTCTGCAGACATGCTAAAAACTGCAGAATACATTGTTATACAATTTGCTTTTATCAGCACTGGCAAATATACAAACGTTCAAATGTCAAAAGATGACAGCTGCACCCGTCCGAGAGAAAAATGCGAATTTTTCGAAATTCCCTTGACATCCACCCCTAAAAAGTTTATATTTATAGTGCTCAAAAGAACACGATACAACAAGAAGCCCCGTCTTTTTATGCTTGTAGACGGAAGGAGTAAAAGATGAATAAGCGAGTGCCGCCTATTGGCATGGCTGACGGAACTACTTTTGAAAACCTTGCGGAACGGGTAAAAAACGTCCATAACGCGACAAGTTCCTTTGCCAAGGGTGCTGTAAACCAGCTGCTGACAATACGAAATTGGGCTATCGGCTGCTATATAGTCGAATATGAACAAGAGGGGTGCGACCGAGCGAAGTACGGAGCTCGTCTATTGCAGAATTTGGCGGACAAGCTCTCCATCAAGGGGCTAGATCGTTCCACGCTTAATATATGCCGATTGTTTTATATTAGGTATCCGCAGATTTGTGCGACAGTGTCGCACAAATTGCAAGAAATAGACTATTTTCCCGAAAATTTGGCTGTCATTGAGAAAAAAATTAGGGGAGCAATTTGTGAGACGGCGTCTCGCAAATTCGAAACGCCGCCAGAACTACTTGTAACACGGCTTTCTTTCTCGCACATTAAAGAAATAATGCCTATCGACGATCCTGTTGAACGATTCTTCTATGAATTAGAATGTATCAAGGGAACCTGGAATGTGAGGGAACTTCGCCGACAAATCGATACGAAACTCTATTTCAGGAGTGGAATCAGCAAAAAGCCTGAACTGCTGCCGCAAAGGGTGGAAAAGGGCGGCGTTAATGCAATTTTGTCGGTCAAGGATGCGTATACTCTCGACTTTTTAGATCTGGACGCCAAGGATGAATTTTCCGAAACCGAACTGGAACAAGCAATCATGAATCATTTGCAGGAATTCCTGTTGGAGATGGGCAAAGGGTTCTGCTTTGAGGCCCGTCAAAAACGCATTATCATAGACGACGAGTATTTACGGAAAAAGGACCGAAAATGGTCCAGTATATGTTAAACGGCATGGACGAGAAGCTGTTTGTCTCGACATACAAGCTACAACTTCCCGACAAGCAACAGTTGGAAAACTTCTTGATTAAGGAAGTGAAGGAGATGGGACTGTAAACTTTCAAACACTGCGGTTTTACGCTTGTCCGCGACTATGCGACAGTAAACCAGCTGCTGAAATAAGAAATGCAAAGTCCCCGCCTTTTTACGCTTGTAGGCGAAAGGAGTAGAAATGAGCTGCAAAAAAGATGTTGTTATTCTCCGAAAATATAATTATATTATAATTATCCAAGGGGATTCTATATGCAGATAGAATTCCAGTGGGACGAAAAGAAGAATGCTTTGAATCAGAAAAAACATGGCATTTCTTTTGACGAGGCAAAAACATGTTTCGAAGATGAACACGCAAGGGTTTTCTTTGATGTCGAACATTCCAAAAACGAGGATCGTTCCATTTTAATAGGTTTATCGTCGGTTCTACGAACACTTGTTGTGGTTTTTACAGAACGAAACAAGATTGATTCAGAGCATATAGTAAACCGTATTATTAGTGCCCGTCGAGCTACAAAGAAAGAATTTCAGTACTATTGGAACGAAAGAAAAGGAGATGTCTTATGAAAAAAGAATATGATTTCTCAAAAATGAAAGCAGTCAAGAATCCCTACGCTAAGATTCTTAAGAAGCAAGTTACAATTAGACTGAATTCAGATACCATTGACTATTTCAAAGAAATGGCCAAAGAGGTCGGTATTCCTTATCAGGTCTTGATAGATTCCTATTTGACAGACTGTGCTGTTACTCGCCGTAAGTTAAATATCCGTTGGCAATAAACAGGGCGTTCACATCACTTTTGCTTCGTTACTGCAATTTCCTTGATGCACTTGTCAAATTTGTCGAGTTCCTTCGTGTTCACGATAGTTCCCCTGATGGCAAGCGTGTCTTGGAAATTCCTTTCGGCATCGTAGTTTTGCAAGCCTTCTGTAGTTTGGTCCTTGCAGTTTGCCTTCGTTACGTTCACTTGCCGTTCTTCGTATGAACATTCCTTATCGCCCGATTTTACGCTGATGGTGACCTTATAGTCCAAGGAATCCCGCTTGATATCCGTTATCTTGACATCATAAGTCTTTCCTTGCAACTTGAATTTCTTCGCTGTTTTCGTTTGTTCTAAAACTTCGATATCGAATGAGCTTTCTATATTCTTTATGTAGGATTCCTGCTCGGGAGAAAATAGGGAACCGAGCGTTCCGATAGTGGTATATGCATAATCATTTCTAAGGGCACCATAAAGATTGGGTAGATATACAGAATTCATGTAGTCGTCAAATTTGAAATATGCGGGCTTATATACAGTCTCTTCCTGAAATTTATTTTCGGAAATTGTCAGAACAAGTTCCTCGTACTGCTCTCTAAAGTTACGTTCCTTTTTGGATGGACAATTTACTTTATCTTGATATTTATAGCAACCGGTATTTTTCCACTCGCCGTAAATTTTGTCGGTGGAACCTCCAAGGTAGTAATGCGGGTCGTCCGTCATGCCGTAGAAGAAAACGACAAGCGTGTCGCCATGAATCTCATAGGTCGTTACATCGGAGCCATCATTCGCATCATAGGAGACTTTGCCCCAACTAAAGGAGCCTTGCTGCAAAATGCAATATTCTTCGGTGTGAGCGTCCTGATTTACAGTGATGCGGTGATTTTTCTTGTCTATAGTCACCTGCTGGTATTCGGCGGTTTCGGCATTTTCCGATGAGCTTGTGCCGTTGTCGTCAGAGCAGGCGAAAAAGGACAAAGCTGATGCTAACAGATAAAAACAACGATTCATAACAATTCTCCTTCTGCTTTTATTCAGAAATATAGACATTTATTCAATTTGCGGAATCTAAAAACGAGCGATAAAGTGATTTAAATAAAGTAAACCAGAAATCTTTTCAAAAGTCGATGATGCTTTAAACAATTTTTTCGGACTCGGCAGACGATCAATAAAAATAAGTAGAACTCACAAAAAATTTCAATCTTGGGGCAAATTGTAAAGGAATGTCAGTATTTCAACTTGGAAGGGGGTTGGCAGTTCAAGCCTGAATAATGTATATTATGAAGGAGGTTTATATGGAAGATCTAGTTCTGACAATACCGACCCAGGATTTGGGCATCATGGAAACGCTGGCAACTCGCATGGGATGGACCGTGCGGTCTAAGCGTAGTATTGTCCAAAAATTCATCGATTCGTGCCCCAAGACGCCGATGATGACTGACGAAGAAATCGCAGCAGAAGTCAACGCGGTCCGTTACGGGAAATGAAGGTCCTTTTCGACACAAACATTTCTGCGGAATCTAGGCAAGCATTCCAAGACATGATTGATAATGTTTGCTATTAGACTCCGATCACCATTCAGGCAAAATCGCCCATCAGGGATATTAAGGATCTCTTCATTCTTTCTATGGCAGAAAGCGTCCCCGTAGATTACATTGTAAGCGGAGACAAGGACTTGACTGAATTGAAAAGTCATGCCGGAATTCCAATTCTGCAGTATTCAGAATTTCTGAATAAAATTGATAATTGATTTTTTGGGGAATGACAAAAAAGGACTGCATCACTGCAGTCCTTTGAATGTTCTGGATCCTTCGACTTCACGCCTTACGGCGTTACGCTCAGGATGACACGCCTAATTAGATCTCTTCAATGCTTGCGTGATATTCCTGCAAAGACTTCACAGCGCCATGTCCGTTCCTTGCAGCGGCGATGCCCTTCACGGTGTTGTACGCACCGGCGAGGGTCGTGATGTACGGGACCTTGTACTTGATGGCGGCCTTGCGGATGGCGCTTTCGTCCTTGATGGCGTCGC